>JBEKPL010000032.1:0-26939 GCA_049520815.1 Candidatus Limnocylindrales bacterium | reverse complement strand
GCGGTCGGGGCATCGCTCGTGAAGACGACCTGGCCCGCGTGAGAAGGCAGCAGAGCAGAAGGCGTGACGATCAGAGTTCCGGCCGACACCACCTCACCGCTAGCTGTCTTCAACTTGAACTCGTACTTTCCGGAGGCGAAGTAGTTGAGGTCCAGTTCGTCCTCCATGCAGTCCACGCCATTTGAATTCAACGACGATAGGACGTTGTGGCTGATCTCCGTGCCGTCCTTCGCGACCAACAAGCTCACGGTTTCGCCGGTCAGGCGCGACTTGTAGAAGTAGGTGGCGTAGACCGAGGCTCCCGCCGAGACCGAGGTGACCTGGTGGCCAAGCTGGCAGGTCGCGGCGCTCGCGGCGGTCGGGGCGTCGCTCGTGAAGATGACCTGGCCCGCGCGACTCGGGGTGAGGATGAGCACGGCGCCGATGTAGATGGACAGGACGGCCGCGATGAGCAACAGGCCGGCGAAGGTCACGATGAGGCCCAGTCGCAGGCTGCGTCGCCGGTGAGCGGCGGGCGCCGGAGCGCCAGTATCGGGCCGCGGCTCGGGGCTGCCGGGCTGAACAGCCGCCAGCGGCGGGGTCGTGGAGCCCGGTGTCTGCCCGGGGTTGTTGGGGTCCATCTACCTCTCCCTACGCGGCATCGTTCGCAATGGCCGTGACCTAGAGCATATCGTCTCAAGCGCGATCCGGCGTCACGGGCGCCGTGGGGTGTCGCAGAAAGCCCTGCCTATTCCAGGGGGGACCGGCTGCTCCTGAGAGGCCGGACACAGTCGGGCGGGGCTAACGTGGCCGCGGTGGCGGGCGGCGGTGGGGCTCGCTAGGATGGCCCCAGCGGCGGCGATCGTGGAGTGGCTTCGCGCCCACGTCCGAGCCGCCACCCGCTGAGCCGCCGCGCGGAACGCGCGAGATCTGGCGGTATCTGCTTGACGTCGACCTCATGCGCACCCTGCGGACGTACCGGCTTCCGTACGATCACCCACTGATCGCCCTGGCGGCGCAACCCCGCCGGCTCGGGATGACCGTGGGCGATGGGCTGTGGCTGCGGATCGTGGACTTGACCGGTGCTCTGGAGGGCCGGACGTACGGCATAGGCGGGAACGGCAGCGGCCGCCTCACTCTCGACCTGCGTGACGACTACTGCCCGTGGAATGCGGGCCGCTGGAGGCTCGAAGTGTCGGAAGGACGGGCGCGCGTCGCCAGGGCGGAGGAAGCGGCCGATCTGGCTCTGGACGCGAACGACCTGGCCTCGATGTTCCTTGGGGGTTTTGCCGCGACCGCCCTGGCTGCCGCCGGACGCGTCGCGGAGCGTCGGCCCGGTGCTCTGGCGGTGGCCGATGGCCTCTTCCCGACGGCGACCAAGCCCTGGTGCCCGCAGGAGTTCTAGACGTCGGTTGGGGCGGCTCGCGATTGGGCTAGGGTTGCCCGACTTGCGCCAGATGCACACACCGAACGACCCGGCGCCGGTGCGAGGAATGTCTGGTCGCGCTCGTGCAGGTGATGCACGGTTCTGACGCCTTTGGGGCCTCTAGACCCGGAACCTTGCGTCAGATGCACACCCGCGACGCGTCACCGGGTCCGCTCCGGTAGGGCTCGTCGTATGTGTGCATCTGGCGCACACGGCCCGGCTCAACGGGGCCCGACAACCGGCTTGGTGCATCGGGCGCACAGAAACGACCACGGCGGGGCGGGTCCGGCAGGACGATGACCCGAGATGTGTCGGTACGCCTCGGAGACTGTTCGGCCTAGGCGCCGGTCCGGGCGGCTCGCGATTGGGCTAGGGTTCGAGGCGGACGGGCTGGTGGTTCCCGGCCGGTGCGCATACGTCGCACAGCGTCAGCCCATCTTCAATCAAAGCGGCCCGGCGCCGGCCATTGCCTCCCCGAATCACCAGGGGTTGTTTGCAGACCGAGCAGCGGAGCGGTTTCGCTTCCGTGCGATCGCCTCTGTTCGACATCCTCTCCATCCATTCGCGCGGCTGGGGCAACCCGCGTTGCCTTGCGGCCGGGGCGTGGGTGGGAGCACGCAATCGCTCTTGTACCGCTGGTGACGATCACTCGAGCATGCGGCCCCTGCGGCAGGTTGGAGGGTGACGATCCTCCACCACCGCCCCGATCCGATCCGATCCGATCGGATTCGCCTCGACTACGCCCCCTGCACCTGCGCGCCGGCGGTGGTCGTCTACGGCGTCCTCCGAATGCCTGGATTGTAGAGGCCGCTCGTCCGCCGTTCTCGATCGTTGCGCACCGGCAACCCGAGCCCGGCTCCGCCCGCCTGAGAATCGACTCGCCGCCGCGGGATCCGCGGCGGCGAGTCCGTCCTGGCCTGCGCCAGTCTCTAGCTGAGTGAGAAGGGCGGATATGGAATCGGCAGCAACAGGAGGTAGGCCTCGACTCGCGCCGCGTAGCGCAGCAGGCCGCTGTAGAGCGTCATCGCCCAGCCCGGGTACTTGCCGGTGATGAGGATCGGGATCCACAGGACGATCAGCGCCAGGAAGCCGACGAGGAAGAGGACTCCCAGCACGATCAGATGCGGAATGAGCGCGACATAGCGGACCATGAACCCGAAGATCGGGATGCCCCACAGCCGGCTCATCGACCGGCCTTCCAGGTTGATGGTGAGGTCGAGCGGGTTCGGTGCTCCCGGCTCGAGTGGCGGATATCCACCGGGGAACAGGAAGTATGCATATGCCAGGACGCGTGTCATCCGGTGGATCGCTTCCTTGACCCAGTTCGCCTGAATGGCGGGGACTCGACCCGTGAGCAGGATGGGGATCCAGCCCAGGAGCATCACCACATACAGGCCGATTCCGAGCACGAGCAGCACCAAGAAATGGGGGATGGCCAGAATGACTCGGACCAGGATGCCGAAATACGGGATGCCCCACAGCCGGTTCAGATCGCCGGCGACGGTGACGGTGAGCTTGACTGGGTACTCGTCGGAGGCCGGGGCGGCCGGAGCCGGGGCCCAAGGAGCCGGGGCGACTGGAGCCGGAGCCGCCGGAGCCGGAGCCGCCGGAGGCGTTGCGTCCGGAGGCGTCGGAAAGCCCATAACAGATCCCTCCCTGCAGGTGTGGAATGGACGCCCATCAGCATACCTCCGAGGGGAAGTGATTCCTCGGCGTCTCGCCCGTCACGCCGGCCCAAAGAGCGCTGTCGTCCGCGGGGCGCTGTCGTCCACGCGGCGCCGAGCCCGTGCGGGTGAGATCGGTCCCTTGGCTCAGTCGAACGAGAGCGGCGGGTACGGCACCGGCAGCAGCAGCAGGTACGCCTGAACTCGGACTCCGAAGCGGAAGACGGCACCGAAGAACGACGCCGCCCAGCCCGGGTAGCGGCCGGTCGACAGGATCGGGATCCAGAGGACCAGGTGGACCAGGACCACGCCCACGGCCAGAAATGCCAGAACGACGAGGTGGGGGATCGTGACGAGAATACGGACTGGGAAGCCCAGGAACGGGATGCCCCACAGCCGATTGATGGCCAGGCTCTCGAGGTGAATGCGCACGTCCGTGGGACCCGGAGCTCCGGGCTCGAGGGGTGGGTACTCGCCGGGTAGCAGGCCGACGGTGTAGCCCGCCACCCGGCTGCCCCGGTGTATGACCTCGGTCAGCAGGGTGACCGCGATTGCCGGCACCTGACCGTATGCGAGGATCCAGATCCAGCCGACCAGAATCCACAGCTGCAGGCCGATGCCGAGAATGGACAACACGACGAAATGCGGGATCGCCAGGAACATCCGGACGAGGACGCCCGCGACCGGGATGCCCCACAGGCGATTGATGTCGCGCTCGTCCGTGACGACAAGGTCCACCGGGTATGCGCCCGAGATCGGGGCGCCGGGTGCAGGGGCATAGGCCATGTCAGTAAACCCTCGCAGTTGGAGCCGACGGACGCATGTCCAGCATACCGCGACCGGTCGAGCCGACCGCATCTGAACGGCCAGGCGGGCACTTGGACCCGGTGGTGGCGTACCCTAGCCGCTACCCGGCAGGACGTTCACGAGCAAGCAGAAGCGGAGTACCTCGTGGCTGGCTCATGCAAGGGCGTCCGGGTAGCCAGGCCGATCGTCTGGAAACGACTCGCGAGGTGCGAACTTGCTCGAGATAGCCGTCGTGGCGTGGCTGTGCTGGCGCAACGGCAGGACCGTGCGCAGGTCGGGGCACAGCCAGCGCCGATACTGGCTGATCACGCTCGGGTTGCTGTTCGCCGGTGTGAACGGAGGAGTGATCGTCGGGTCCATCTTGATTGGCGGACCCCACACGCCGCAATGGGCGGAGTACGCGTTCACGTGGGGGGGCCTCGCGCTCGGTGGCGCCGCTTCGTACCTGATCGCGAACAGGGCCGCTCGGGCTCCGGTGGTCGTTGTTGCCAGTGCGCCCTGGGAGCCGACGCATTGGTCCCCCGAAGGCGGCCTCGACATCACGGACGCGCCGGAGTCAAGAGAGCCCGTCGTAGGCGTCATCCTGGGGCGCAGGCTCGTCGCGGTCGATGAGTGGGCAGGCGATCGGGCGCACGTAACCACAGCCGACGGCTCGCAAGGCTGGGTCGACGGAGGGGGTCTCGATGCTTTCGATTCTCACCGCCGTGACGAGGTGGAGTAGCGGTCCACCGGCGGAGGCCGGCGGCTCATTCCGGCCGGACGAGGCGCTCGCCCGGAAGATGGCCGATCTGGCCGAAACGCTCGCGGCTCGCGCGCTCGAAAGCTCGGTCGAGCTGGACTTCTCGAACGAGAGCATCGACGCGGCCGCCACATATGCGATGAATGACCTCGCACCGATCCTCGGCCGTGTGCCCATCCGCGAAGCCGGCGCGCTGGTGGGCTACCTGGCGGAGCGGCTGGGGGCCTACATCGGCGAGTCGACGCGGCGCCGCAGCGGGGGCGAGTGGGGCTGGGATGGGGCCGACGGTAGAGGGCGCCGTCCGGCGGTGCGCGACGGTTCGGGGGCGGTGTCTCATCCCGTCGATGAGGCGCAAGGCCGGATCGACGTCCGGCTGGACTCGCTCGTCCTGTTCCACCGGATGTTCCGGCGTCACTGATCGCGACAGCTAGCGGATCGTGCCGGTGCGGGCCAGCGTGCCCCTCGAGGTTGACGGATCGACGCCCGGTGGTATTATGAGCGCATGTTCATGAACAGTTGCTCATAACCCACGATACCCAGGAGAGAATCGATGGCATGCGTGTCCGTACGGGGACTCACCAAGCGCTATGGCCGCGTGCGCGCCGTGGACGATCTGACGTTCGAAGCGCCGCCCGGCCAAATCACGGGCTTTCTCGGCCCGAACGGGGCCGGCAAGACTACGACGCTGCGGGCCCTGGTCGGCCTGGTCCGACCCACGCGCGGCTCCGCCCTAATCAATGGGCGCCGCTATGACCAGCTGCCGGAACCACGACGCCTCGTGGGCGCAGTGTTGGAATCGGGCGCCAGTCGCCCGGGCCGCTCCGGCCGCGATCACCTGCGCGTGCTCGCGGCCACGACCGGGGTGGGGGACTCGCGGGTCGAGGAGGTCCTCGATCTTGTGGACCTGACCGACGCATCGTCGCGTCGCGTCTCCGGCTACTCGATGGGCATGCACCAGCGGCTCGGTCTGGCGGCGGCCCTGCTCGGCGACCCGGAGATTCTGCTCCTCGACGAGCCGGCCAACGGCCTCGATCCCGAGGGGATCGCCTGGCTCCGAGCGCTGCTTCGAGGGTTCGCGTCCGAGGGCCGGACGGTCCTGATCTCGAGCCACATCCTGAGCGAGGTCGCCCAGACCGTGGACCGCGTCGTGATCATCGATCACGGCAAGCTCAAGTTCGACGGATCGCTGCAGGAACTGGGCGGCGGCACCGTCTCGGTCCGCACCGGCCAGGCCGATCGGCTGGCTGCGGCGCTGTCGAGGCTGGGCTATCGAGTCGACGTCACAGGTACGGGCCTGGAAGTCCGGGGTGCCACCGCCGAGCAGATCGGCCGGCTCGCCGCGAGCGAACGCATCGCCCTGTCCGAGCTCACCACCGGCAACGCCTCGCTCGAGGCGGCCTTCCTTCAGCTCACCAGCGGCGAGCGGGAATGGGCTGCGCCATCAGCGACCTTGCGCAGCGCCAACTAAGGAGACGAAATCGTGCGAACCCTCATCCTCAACGAGCTTCTCAAACTCAGGACCGCCCGGGCGCCGTGGCTGATCCTGGTCGCTCAGCAGGCCGTCATCGTCGCCGGCATCAGCGGAGTCGCCGTCGCCGGGCTGGACTTGCGGAAACCCGACGCGGCCCGGATGCTGCTCTGCCATGCCGGCCTGAGCTCGCTCTTCGTACTGGTCCTCGGGCTCATGGCCGTCGCCGGCGAGTACCGCGACGGGACGATCACCGACACGTTCCTGGCCACTCCGCGCCGGGCGCGGGTCATCGTCGCCAAGCTCGTCGCCTACACTGGCGTCGGCTTCGTCTTCGGCGTCATCAGCGCGGCAACAGCCCTATCGGTCTGCGCCGCCTGGTTCGCGGCGAAGGGCGCCGGCTTCGATCCGGCCAGTGCCGGCGTGTGGCAGACCCTGGTTGGGATCGTCGGTTGGATGACGCTCTACGCCGCCATCGGAGTCGGGCTCGGCGCCCTCGTGACCAACCTCGGCGCCGCGATAACGGTGGCTCTCGCCTGGATCGCTCTGGTCGAAGGAATTGCGATGAACCTGCTCGGCGACCTGGGACGCTGGCTGCCAATGGCCAGCGGCATGGCGCTCGACAACGTGCCCCAGGGCAACCTGCTGCCGCAGGCCACGGGCGCGCTGGTGCTGGTCGGCTACGCGGCGCTGTTCGCGGCGCTGGGCGTGGCAGCCACGACGAGGCGCGATGTCGCCTAGACGCGCCAAAGCCGTCGGTGGCCGGGTTGGCGAAAGCCCGGCCACCGCACTGCGCGAGCACCTGATCGATGCCACGGAGGGCTTGCTCGCGAGCGCGCCGATATCCGCCATCACTACCCGCGACATCGCCCGCGCCGCCGGAGTCTCCGACGGCGTTCTCTACAACTACTTCGAAGACAAGACCGAGCTCATCCTGGCCGCCCTGCTGCGCCGCTACGAGGGGCTGGCGGCGCGCTTCGACGCGGCTCTACCTGAGGCGGGCACGGCCACGGTCGAGGACAACCTGACTGCCTTCGGCCGCGGTCTGCTCGATCTCCTGACCGACTCGCTGCCGACGGTGGCGGGGTTGCTGACCGAGCCGGTGCTTTTCCATCGGCTTTTCGAGGAGATCCACCGCCATGTTCTGAGTCCGCAGTACATGCAGCAGCGGTTGGTCGCCTACCTGCGCGCGGAGCAGGACCTTGGCCGTCTGCCCGCCGGCGCAGACCCGGCCCCGGTCGCGACCCTGCTCATGGGATCGGCCATCGTCCTCACGCTGGGCAGCCATTTCGCCCCCAACCCGGATCGGGCAGCGCTGGCCGGCCAGCTCGGCGAGATCGTCGTCACCATCATTCGAGGGATGGCCTGAGCCGAGTCATGCGTGTGCTTCGGCCCAAGCCGCGTCTGTCAACATTCCCGGCATGAGCCCAAGCTCGCCTTCCCGCCCGCCCCCCGACCCAATGTCGCTGTCAGACCTGCCGGAGCCGCTAGCCCTGCTGTTCGATCTGGACGGCACGCTGGTCGACACCGTCGGGCTGCGCATCGCGGCCTGGCAGGAAGCGTTGCGCCGGTTCGGTATCGAGGCCGATCGCGGCCGCCTCGCCGGGTATATCGGATCCGATGGGCGCTGGCTGGCCAGAGAGATGGCGCGGGCCGTCGGCCGCGATCTCGACTGGGCCGCGAGCGACGAGGCGGATCGGGTCAGTGGGGCGCTCTTCGACGAGCTGAACACGTCGCCGGCCCCGTTGCCCGGCGCGAGGGAGCTGCTTGCCGCCCTCGAGGAGAGCCGCCTGACGTTCGCCATCGCCACGTCGAGCCAGCCCGGACAGGTTCAGTCGAGCATCGCGGCGTTGCACCTGCCCGCGCCGCCCCGGATCGTGGACGGCAGCCACGTCGAGCACGCCAAGCCCGAACCGGACCTGCTGCTCGCGGCGGCCGCTCAGCTCGAGGTTGCGCCGGAGCGGTGCTGGTACGCGGGCGACTCGACCTGGGACATGATGGCCAGCGCCAGGGCCGGGATGGTCGGGATCGGCGTGACCACGGGCGCGGCGGATGCCGCCACTCTGGCCTCCGCCGGGGCCGCCGTCGCGGTGCCGGATCTCACGACCCTGCACGCGGAACTCAGCCGGCGCGAGTTGCTCGGCCGGCGGAGCCTGGGTCAGTCGACGGGCTGAGCCGGCTCCTCGGCGGGCTTGCCCGCAGGTGCGATCCGCTGCAGGTCCACGGCCCGTACTCGGCGCGTCTTGCCGGCGTCCGTGCGGACCATGGCGGCGGGGATCAGCCCACCCACGATTCCTTCCACGACCGCGGGCTCGCCGGCGTACAGTCCGCCGCCGCCGATGCGCACCCGATCGCCGACCGAGATGTCATCGCGGCCCGTGAGTGCCGCCAGGTTGATCTCCGCGACCGTCGAACGGACGTATCCCGGGTCGCCGGGCAGTCCGGCCGTTCGGACCTGCCGCGTGGCCGTCCGAGCTACCGGGTAGGTGACCTTGCGTTTTCGCACGGCGATCAGCCCTCCTTAGCGGCCCGTGGCCGCGAACGCGGGCCGAGCCTGACCGGATCGCCCGCCGCGTGAGAATGTGCGTACCCCGGAGCGCCCGCCATAGCGTCGCGCCGGCGCCGGTTCGCGATCGGGATCCGGCAGAAACTCCTCGACGACTGCGTAGGGGATGGCCTTCCGCAACAAGCGCTGGACACCACGTAGTTCCTGCACCTCGTCGGGCGAGACCAGCGAGATGGCCGTCCCACTCGCGCCTGCCCGGCCGGTTCGGCCGATGCGGTGGATGTAGTCCTGCGGCTCGTGTGGCAGCTCGAAGTTGACGACGTACGGCAAGTCCTCGATGTCCAGGCCGCGCGATGCCACGTCCGTGGCGACGAGGACCTTCACGAAGCGGCCCTTGAAGGCCGCCAGGGCTCGCGTCCGCTCCGGCTGGCTTCGGTCGCCGTGAATGGCCGAAGTGCTCACGCCCCGGCGATCGAGGTAGGAGGCCAGCCGGCTGGCGCCGATCTTGCTGCGGGTGAAGACCAGGACTTGCTCCATCTGATCGCGCTTGATCAGGTGGATGAGCAGGTCCGCCTTGCGGTCGGTGTCGACCGGGTAGAGGACCTGGGTCAGGTTGTCGGCGATGCTGTTGCGGGCGGCGACTTCGACCGTTTCGGGGTCGTGCAGGAACTCGGCCGCCAGGCGGCGGATCTCGTCCGAGAAGGTGGCCGAGAAGAGAAGCGTCTGGCGCCCAGGCGGCATGCTGGCGATGATCTTGCGGACATCGGGGATGAAGCCCATGTCCAGCATGCGGTCGGCCTCGTCCAGGACGAGGATCGCGACCTGGGAGAGGTTGACGCTGCGCTGCCCGATGTGGTCGAGCAGGCGGCCGGGGGTTGCGACCAGGATCTCCACGCCGTTCCAGAGGGTCTTGATCTCCGGATCGATGCGGGTGCCGCCATACACGACGGCCGATCGAAGCGGAACGCCCCGACCGTATGTCTTGACCGCTTCGGAGACCTGGACGGCCAGCTCGCGGGTCGGGGTCAGGATGAGGACCCGGACCGGGTGCCGCGCCGGCGAGAAGCCTGCGTTGGCGTGGTGGCGGAGGTTCTCGAGGATCGGCAGGACGAAGGCGGCGGTCTTGCCGGTGCCGGTTTGGGCGGCGGCGAGGACGTCGCGGCCGGCCATGATCAGGGGGATGGCCGCGCTCTGGACGGGCGTCGGCTCGGTGTATCCCTCTCGCGCGACTGTGGCGAGGAGGTCGGCCGAAAGGCCGAGGTTTTCGAATGTCAAACGAGTTCTCCTGGGTGCGTCGAGTGACGCCGGATCTGAGCGCGCCGGGCGAGATGGATTGGGACCCGCCGGGGCGTGATCGAGGTTGGGTGGTTGGTGCTGGCTGCGCCGAGGGGCGCTGCGTCGCGTTCAGGCAACGACTGCCGCCAGGTTGCGACGGGGCGGGGCAGGCCTGTCGGAGGCCGCATGAGCGGCCCGGTCGAAGACACGCCGGTACTGGCGGCCCACTTCCCACCACACCATGCCCCGGCTGTGCTCGTATGCGCGCCGCCCCATCGAGGCCCGTAGCTCCGCGTCGCTGAGCAGCCCTGTGATCGCTTCCGCGAGCGCTCCCGGCGAGGCCGGAGGAACGAGCCTGCCGCGGCCGCCGGCGAGCAGCTCGGACGCGCATGCGGACGGGGTCGAGACGATCGCCTTGCCGGCGCCCATGGCATAGGCGAGGGTGCCTGAGACGGTCCGGTCGAGGTCGGGGGAGGGCGCCACGAAGACGTCCGCGGCCTCGAGCCAGGTCCCGAGCTCGACCCGGCCGACGAACCGATCGACGAACTTGACTTGCTCGGTCATGCCCAGGGCCGCAGATCTCGCTTCGAGGGCGGCACGGTAGGCCTCGCCATTGCCGCCGACGACTGTGGCCGGGCTGGTGGAGCCCAGGATGACGTATCGCGCCGTGGGCACGGCCGCGACTATCGCGGGCATGGCTTCGATCACCGACTCGAAGCCCTTGCCGGGCGCGAGCAGGCCGAAGCTCAGGATCACCGCTTTGCCCTGCAGGCCGAGGCGGGGTTTGATCGTGTCCGGAGCGATGAGCGGCAGATCGGCGACGCCATGCGGGACGATCTCGATCCGCGAAGCAGCCACGCCATAGACGCTCGTCAACAGACTTGCGGCAGCATGGGACATGACGACCGATGCCTGGGCGGCTTCCACGAGCCCGATCAGGATCTCCCGCTGCGCCGGCGTGGGCTGCGCCGGCACGTTGTGGAGCGTGGCCACCATCGGGACTCTCAGAGCCCGGATGAAGTCCAGCACGTAGGCACCGTCGTTGCCGCCCCAGATGCCGGGTTCGTATTGCACCGAGATGACGTCCACGCCGCAGTCATTGAGGGCTTGGGCCACGTAGGGGTAGTCGGCCTGGACGTCGCGCCGGATGCGGTGACGGACTTCGGCCGGGTAGGGGCCCGGCTCGCTCGCCGGGTGAAGCGCGACGATCTCGCGCTCACCGACCGTTGTGGCCAGGTCGTACGTGAAGGTCGCTATGCCACAGCGGCGCGGGGCGTAGGTGGAAACGAAGGCTGTCCTCGAGATGAGGTGACTCCTGTCAGGTGAAACGCACCCTCGTGGGGCGCTCCGCGGCCCGAAACGACTGCCGTCCGGGCCGCGAATGCCGGAAGGCGGATTAGGCCGCGCTGACCTGTACGGCGCGCGGGCCTTTGGGACTGGTCTCGATCTCGAACGAGACGCGCTCGCCGCCGACGAGGCGATCGAAGTCGAGGGGGGCCAGGAGGCCGCCGCGGTGGAAGAAGTATTCCTTCCCATCCTCGGCTGCAATGAAGCCGAAGCCGCGGTCGCCAATGACCTTCTTGATAGTACCGGTGGTCATGAATGACCCTTTCTTCTTCCCGAACCAGACTGCAGACGCACGGTCTGTTCGAGAAGGAAGGTCGACCACGCGGAGCATCACCACAAGAGGTGGCAACGCAGCCACGTTACTCCTTTTCGGCCGACAGCACAAATGTTGAGCGTGGTGGTGTGCGTGCGCCTGCGTGCGGCGTGCGCAGCCGGCCGCCGCGCCGCGCGCCGATGTCGCCGCCGGCCTGGGCGACTTGACCGATTGGGGCCACGGCCCCATGGTGGTAGCAGCCGAAGGCGCCGAGCATGATTCAGCCCCTCGTAGCGCCCGGCAGATTGGATGGCCCGTCGTGGCCCGCAGACCTTTCCGCACCGCCGACGCCCTCATAGTGGTGAGCTCCGACGGCTACTTCGATGTCTTCCCGCCGGCCGATCGCCGGGAGAACGACAAGCCCGCTTACCGCGGGGTCGTTGCCGAGCTGGGGCCAACCCTGCGCGGCTACGACGACAAGCTGTCCGTCCGACCCGATTCGGTGGCTCTCGACGCCGCCGTGTCGGTCTGGTCCAGGAGCCACGGCGCAGCCGCGGTGCGCGGCGAGCTCGGTCTGGGCCGCAACGGCAGCGCCGGCTAAGGCTGGGCGAGAGGCTTCCAAACACGTTTCGCGCGGGGTGAGTTCGCGACCCACTTCGCGCCCAGGCAGATCGCACCTGAAAGGACCGCCACATGACGGACAACATCGAGCCCACGCCGCCGCGCCAGGAAGCCGACCGCAGCAAGTCCTCCTACCGTTCGACTCCCGTTTCCACCGTCGACAGCCGTCTGACCGGGGGATCTGGAGTCCAGCGCAGCCATCTCCGCGATCGCAAGACATGGCTCAAGGGACGAACCCGCGCCGGACAGACTTGGGCCCAGCGCAAGACCGCCAGCGTCACCTACTGTCCGGCCAAGACCCGGTAGGGCAGGAGGTCTCGATGACCACTCGCGGCGGGGCGGCCGGAGCCGCCTCTGACGCTCCTGGCTCTCCTGCCACCCGCGCGGCGGCCAGGCCGCTCGGGCCCGACGACGAGCGATTGAACGACGAGATCAACGCCCTGTTGCGCGACGCGGCCGAGCAGCTCGAGCTTCGAACCCGGGCCGAGGCCGCCGAAGACACCGCCGCGGCAAGACGGCAGTTCGACGCAGTCGTAGCGCTCGCTCGCGCCCGGGCCCGCAAGCCCGCGGCTGACCTGACGCAACGGGCAGCTCGGCGGACGGGACGTTAGCGACCGCACTTGCCTGGCCGGGGCGTTCCGGCCACTATCCGCTCAGGTAGGCTCGCGCTCGCAGAGCGAAGGGCTTCAGCCTAGAGCGAGGATCCGATGCCCCTTCTCCGCCACACCCTGCTCAAAGCGGTTTCCGTCCTGATCCTGACTCTCACCGTGGCTGCCTGCACGGCAGCCGGTGCCACCACTCCGGTTGGAGGCACGCCCGGAGGTCCGACGCCGACCGCTGCCGCGGCAACGGCGGCCCAGAGCGCGACTGTATCCCAGGTCGCCACGGTGGCCGCGACCGCCGACGGGACCGCGCCGGCGACCGGGGGCACGACCGGAGACACCCCCAATTGCGCGGGAGGCCAGACCGGGCGCCAGGCGTTCACCTTGTCCGGCTTCCAAGCCCAGCATTTCTGCGGGCCGGCGAACGCGCGGGTGACCGCGGCCGGGACGACCGCCCAAATCACGAGCGGTTGGTGCGAGACCAACTCCGCGGGCTTCGCCGTCAGTATCGGTACGCAGCTGTTCGGTAGTCCCTCCGCCTCTCTGGAGCCGGACATGCTGATCATCCTGGTCGATCCCATCACAGGGGCCGGATCGATCAGCGGCGTCGTCGGTCATCACCACTTTCTGCTCACCGCCAGTCCGGTGTCGTTCGGAGCCGGCAAGCTGAGCGGGACCTTCTCGGGCACGGGTGTCGTTGGAGGCGCCGTCTCGGGCAGCTACACCTGCACCGGCTAGGGCGAACAGTCCTCGAGTTCTCCCGACACCCGCGAGCGGCGGCCGTGGACCGCAAACGGCCACGTCCGGTGGTCAGCAGGGCTCAGGGGGGGCACTCGCGAAGCCACGTCCACGCGGCGCCCATCAATAGCACCCGGAAGGCCAGGGAGAGCCACACCAGGGCGGCGAACACGGCCGCGAAGCCGCCAAACAACGACAGCGCGCCGACCAGACGGGGCGCAAGGAATACGAAGGTCTCGGTCAGGCCGGTCAAGGCGAGTCCGGCCACAAGGGCCGGCAGGCCGAGAGCGGACCACGAGACGTCCGTGTTCGGTACGACGCGATAGACCACGGCCACCGCAACTACCACCACCGCTGCCGTGGCGAGCGGGAATCCCACGGCCGATAGCACCCGGCCGGCGGTCCCTTCGGACCCCGCGGGGATCGCGGCGGTCACCGCAGCCTGGATCGTCGAGAAGGCAACCCCCGAGAGGAGCCCGCCGACGAGAAGCAGAACCGAAACGATGCCGCGGAGGATCCGATCGAGCGCCCCGCGGGCAGTACCGCAGGCGAAGATCCGCCCGATTGCGGTGTCCAGCGAGCCGTAGAACTGGCTCGCGCCCCAGCCCATGCCCACGAGGCCGATGAGCGAGAACGCGCCGGCGTGGGCGGCGAGGTTCGCGAGGGCGTCACTCGCGACTGGTGCGAGAGGGGCCAGCTGCCCGGTGAACCCGTCGACGAGACGCTCCCGATCGGCCGCGCGCGGCACCAGGTAACCGAGGACGCCGACACCGAAGAGCAGCCCGGTCAACGTGGCGAACAGGGCGCCGTATGCGAGGCCCCCCGCCAGCAGGCTGCCGCCTGCGGCGTCGTAGATGCCATAGATCTCCCGGAAACGGCGGACCGGCGGCAGGGCCAGGACGGAGCCGACCAGCCTGCGAATCGGTGCCAGCCGAGCCTGGCGCTCGTCCACGCCCTCGGCGCTCGTAGTCTCCGGATCGGCTCGCACGGCTTGGCGCTGCCTGGTGCGGACCGCGCCAGGTTCACCGAGCTTGTCATCCGCCATGTCGCGGACTCTCGCAGTCGGCGGCGCAGCCCGTCAAGACAAAAGCGAACGCGGGCGGCGTAGATAGACTGGCTGCGTGCACTGGTATCGGCTGAGGCAAGTTGGGGCGCCATGGGGCGACTTCGGCCGCATGCTCGTCTCCGGGATGTCGAAACGTGCCGACGACGGCATCGTGCTCGAGGTGGAGCGAGCCGGACCTTTCGTGCCGCCGATCGATCCTTTGTGGCTCGGCGACATCCCCGTGGTGACGGACTCGTTTCGCCGGTCCATCGAGGAGTCCGGTCTTCGGGGCGCCTGCTTCCGCGAGGTCCGGAAGGTCAGGATCGTCCGGATCGATTGGCGCGGCTGGGACCACAACGCCGAGCGCCCCGAACAACTGCCGCCGGACGGGAAGCCCGAGAACTACATCCTCCGCCGCGAGCACGACCCGGCGCTGGCCGATGAGATCGGGCCGCTGTGGGAGATCTACGCGGAACAGGGGCCGGGAGAGACGGACGCCGATTTCGCCCGAGCGCCCGGATACCACCGCCTCGACGGGTCGGGGGTAGTCGTGTCCGATCGCGCCCGGAAGTGGCTCGCCGCCAACGCAGCCGAATGGGTCTGCACGGAGCGTCTCGACGTCAGACCGGGCCTTCACCGGCGACTGGTGTCCCGGTTGCTCAGCTCCGATCCAGGCCGGGGCCGCCGAACGGGTTAGGGGCCTCCTACGAGCGGTAGCTGAACGAGTCGAAGTCCGCGTGCGGCCGGGCCCCGGAGAGGTCCTGGCAGGCGAGGCCCACGAAGGCGCCGGTGAACCGCCCGGGTGGGCGGCATCGGTGCCGTCACTTGCCTCTGGAGAGACTGTCAGGACGAGTGCGCTTCGCGCAGTCGCCGGGCGACGTCCCCCATCGTTCCCTGGAACGGTCCGGGCGTCTCCATCTTGATCGAGACGAGCGCCGCCGCGAACCTCAACGATTCGAGCGGGTCGTGCTCCAGCCGGTAGGAGAGGTAGGCGGCGAACGTGGTGTCGCCCCGTCCGGTCCGGCCAACCATGCTCTTGTTGGAAAACTTCTCGTAGAGGGTCTTGCCGTTCACCCGCGCCAGCACGCCGGGCGAGTGAGTGATCACAATCTCCGGGCAGCCCCAGCTCTCGACGATGATGGCCGCCTTCTCCAGGTCGTCGGTCCCGGTGAGGATGCGGGCCTCGATGACGTCGAGCTTCACCTTGTCCATCATCGCCACGATTTCGCGCTTGTTGGCGACGTCGCTGAACTCGATCTCGCGGCTGGGCGTCACGTGCCGGACGAAGCTCTGCATGTCGACCGAGAGGCTGTAGCCCCTGGACTTGAGGCCCTGAATCAGCGGCATGTCGAACTCGGTGTCCGAGATTCCCGCCAGGTGGGCGCACCGGGTCTGGAGGGGCGGGACATCGGTGATGTCGATCAAACCCGCCGACTTGACCAGGATCAGCCGGCGCTCGTCCACGTTCTCCGACTCGTGGACTACCCGGGAGTAGGTCGTCTCGTCGCTCGGGATGAGATACGTGTCGACGCCGACGTCCTTCATCGGCTGGAGGATGTGCTCGTCCTGCCGGGCCATCTTGACCACGGCCGCGACTCGTTTCCCCACTCTCGCGGCGACCATGGCGCCGCACAAAACGGCGCTTCCCGGAGCTATGCGAGCCTCCCCGCCGAAGGGGATGATCTCGTCGTAGCACATGTGGCCGACGAACGTGATGTCGTACGTCTTGGGCATCTCAGTCGATTTCCCGGCCAGATCCGTGCGGGAGCCTCCGCGGCGCTGAGTCGCAGCTGCGGTTCAGTGTCGTTTCCCCGGTCCTTTCAGCAGCTCGGAGAAGAACGGCATCAGGTCGGACGGCTCGACGGTCTTGGTTCCGCTCCTCGTCTGCAGATCCTTGATGTGGTTCATGACCAGATGCGTCCAGACTGCGCCGGGTCGGGGATAAGCGGCGACGATGTAGTGAGCTCCAGGAGCGGACTCCCCCGCTTCCTGTTCCAGCTCGGCCCGGAGGTTGTCCGGGGTGATCATCGAGTTGGCGTAGTCGAAGACGACCCGGTCCATGTGCTTGTAGACTTCCTTGCTCTCCCTGGCCATGCCGTAGTAGTCCAGGAGCTGGGCGAACACGTAGTTGGACGTCGTGTAGACGTCCTTGCCCTGGTCCGACTCCACCGGGCTACCGTCTTTGGTCTTGCACATAGCCCAGCCCATGAAGCAGCGGTTGTTCCGGTAGATCGTCTTGAGGATCTTCCGGGCCCGGTCGTCCGGGATGAAGGGCTCTTCGCCGATGGAGATCAGATACCACAGGGCATCGAGCTGGTTGGTCCAGACATCGGTATTGGCGTTGCCGGTCTCGGGGTCGTAGCAGGTGATGTAGCACTGGAGCCTCTGGCCCTCCCCGTTCTTCCCGTCCCGCCACAGCCACTCGAGACTGTTCCAGCCCTTGTCGAAGACCTTCTTGATCTGCGCCTCGCCCTCCACATCCTCGAGCATCCGGGCCATCTTGATCATGGCCTGGCAGCCGCCGAGAAACTGCGTGGCGTCGTATGCGTCGGCGCCGAAGAGGACCAGGTTGTCGAAGGTGTTCTTGACCTCGTCGGGATAACCCTCGGGCAGGCCGTCGTCATCGAAGTCGAGCTTGAGCAGGGACTCCAATCCGAACTTGAGGGTCTCCCAGTTCCGCCTCAGGAAATCGAGATCGCCCGTGAACTTGACGTTGCGCAGGACCCGCATCGCCAGCTTGGGAAACAGGTCCACCCAGTAGTTGTTGTTGTACCAGGCGTAGTCGTTCACGTTGCGCAAGGGATGGCCCTTGGGCAACGCGCCGAGATCGTGCGCCACACTGCCCTTCGTCTTGGAGGCGTCCCGGATCTGGGTCATCGACTCGCCTTCGTACTCCTCCGGGTGCTCCTGGAAGTGCCTCCTCGCTTCGACGAACGAAGCGTGGTAGTGGTACCAGCGCGGGGTCGGATCCTCGGCCTGGATCGAATCTATGAAACCCTGACACAGATCCATTTCCACACGAGGGAAGAGCATCAGAAGCAGCATCGAATACCAATCCACGTCTGAGGGATCGATGTAGGCGTAGTCGAAGCACTCCAGGAAGCGCGCCCTTTCGCGGCCCTGTTCGTCCTCGACCCAGACGATGGCGTTGGAGAGCGGGAAATGGAGCTCGTTCAGGATCAGGCGGGTCAGGCGGAGGGCGCCGGCTCGGTCGCCCTCGTAGGAAGCGCTGGATGCGATCGAGTCGAAGACCCGCTCCTGGATCGCGACGGTCCGGTCCCACCACAGCGGATAGCTGTCCAAAGCGAGCTTGGCCATGTCAACCGGCCGCGCCGCGTCATCATCGAAGCTCTTGATGTACTTGCGCTGGAACTTCGTGCCGTCGATGTACACCTGCTCCGGGAAATCGAGCACCACGGCCACCGGGATCTTCCGGGACGCTTTCGGCTCTACGGTGAAGGTCAGGCTGATGGCAGCTCCGTAGTCGCTTCGAAGGACCGGCCCCCGCTTCTCGTAGAAGCTCCCGTCCGCGCTCAGGAGGAGGTCTTCCTTGTAGCGGTTCAAGCAGAAGTACGGCTGGATGTCGACGGCCACGCCGGGCAATTCGGGGACGGCGAGCGCCATGCGGTTCGGGGTCTCAGTGCTCCCCATGATCACGCCCCGGAGGCCCGCTGACCGGAACTCCTCGTGCTTGTGGCCGTGGACCGCCGCGGTGCTGACATAGACGCTGTCCTGGTCAGTCGGCTTGAGCTCCTTCTCCTGAAGGTTGACAAGGGATGGCCGAGGCACCACGAGCGTGATCTGCCGTGCCTCGTCCGAGGTGTTCTCTACCTCGAACTCCTCGACCCCGAGGGGCATCAGCGTCTGCTCGTTGCCCGAAAGCAGCGGCGAAATGAGCCTGCGGGTGACCTTCACCTTACCGAGCCTGAAGGCCATTTCGAGCGAAGGCGTGGCTATGGTGAGGGAAACGCTCCTCTGGCCGATCGGGGGATGGTAGTACCTGCTGAGCGCGGGGATGTCGTCGGGTAGTTCAGACTCTTCCGGCTGCTTCTGAGTCAGCAGCGTGCACCTGTCCCCGATGCGGATGAAGGGCGCGGAGGCGAACTGCACCGCCTTCTGGTTCAGCATGATGAGCCGGCCCGCGTCGTTCAGGCGGTTGTACAGACCGTAGGGGGAGATGCCGATCGAGCACGTGGGCGCTCCCTGCAAGGCCACCGTTGGCGGGAACTGGAGCGTCTTGGACATGCCCTGGAAGTGGACCGTCATCCTGTCTTGTTCGTAGATGGCGGCGATCCTGGGTCCGGCGATGGTGTAGATCTCGCGCACGTCCAACCCGGCGGATTTCGGCATCTTTCCTTCGCTCATCGGTCGCTTGTCGTTGCCCTGCGGGGCGGGACCCGCAGGCCCGTCGTGATTGTCAGGAGTGGTTCCCGGGCATAGGGAGGCACTGGCGCGCGTCCAGGCCGAGCGGCAGCTCGGCCCTACCTGGTGGAAAGGCGCGTCGCCTTAGCACTTGCCTCCCCACGGGTTGCCGGCCTTGCCGGCCGGCCTCTTCGCGGGCTTCTTCGGGGCAGCCATGGGCGCCTCGTCGGGGAGGTTCGCTTCCGCGCTCAGGTCGACGGGCATCTTCGTCGTCGGGTACGGCTGGATCGTCCCGAACAGGAGATCTGCCGCGCCGCGGATCGAGTCCGGCGAGCCCGAGAAGTTGCACACGACAGCGTCTGCTTCCCTGGTCGTGCCTCGCAGGTAGGGGAAGTTGGTCACGACGACGACCTTGTGCCCCGCGGCCTTCAAGGCCCTGACCAGGTGCTGGTTGTTGCCGCGCTTCTCGATGCGGGCGTAGTAGTTGGTCATCACGACCAGGTCGGCCTGCTTGGCCAGCTCCAGCGCCTCTTCCACATCCTCGTCACTGGCATAGAAGGCCGTGTCGTCCAGGATGAGGTTGATCGAATGCCTGGCCATCTGCTCACAGAACATATGCGGATGGCTGTAGAGGTCCTTGCCCAGGAAGGAGTAGGGGATGCACTGCTCGATGACGAGGATCTTCTTGTCCTTGCTCAGCGGCAGCAGCTTCTTGTCGTCGCGCACGACGAGCAGGGCCTTGTGCGCCACTTCCCGCGAGAAGCCCTGGACTTCCGTGCTCCAGACGTTGGCCCGGGTCCTGGCCGGATCGTTCTTCCCGGCCTTCTCGAACAGACCCTGGTCGTACTTCATGCGCAGCAGCCGTCGGCACGCGTCCGTGAGCCGCTCCTCGGAGAGTTCGCCGCGCTCGACGGCGCTCTTGATCCCGAAGAAGCACTGGGCGCGTGACTCGTCGTCCGCCTTGAGGAGGATGGTGTCGACGCCCGCCTTGATGGCCATGGCGCAAGCCTGCGGGAGCGGCCACTTCTTGAGGATGGCGGCCATGCCGATGGCGTCCGAAACGATGACGCCCTGGAAGCCCATCTCGCCTCTCAGCAGATCCATGAGGATCTTGGACGACAGGGTGGCCGGGTACTCCGTGTCGAAGGCGGGGAAGATCGTGTGCGCCGTCATGAGGGCCTTGGCGCCCGCGTCGATCCCAGCCTGGAACGTGACCAGCTCGACCCGGCGCATCCGCGCCAGGTCGCCGCGACAGACGTCGAGCACGTCGTGCGCGTCGGTCGCCGAGTCGCCGCGGCCGGCGAAGTGCTTGACGGTGGCGACGATGCCCGCGTCCTGGTAGCCGCGGACCGTCGCTGCGACGTACTTCGCGCAGACCTGCGGATCGTCGCCGAAGGAGCGGACGCCGATCTCAGGGTTGAGCGGGTTGATGTTGACGTCGCAGACGGGGTGGTAGAACTGAGTGACCCCGATATCGGCCATCTGCTGGCCGAGCGTGTAGGCCACCTTGTAGGCGAGATCCACGTCCCCGATGGCGGTCATGGCCATGGGGGGCGGGAACTGGACGACGTGGCCGGAGGTGTAGTCGTTCTTGAAATCGCCCTCCATGTCGATGGTGACGTGGAGCGGAATGCCCGACGGCCGCGCCATCGCGATTTCTTGCAGCCGGTTGAGTGCGACGGTGAGCTCTTCCGGCGCCACGCTCACGCCGAAGCTTTGATCGTCGAAGTAGGTGTGGGCGATGTCGAAGTAGTCTTTCGGCTTCTTGAATGTGGGATCGACCTGCGAGCGGCCCCAGTACTTGTTCTTGCAGGTCTCGAGCGCGTAGGGCTCCAGGCACAGGCCGCCGGCGTTCAGACGGGTGATCTGCTCGATCCCCGAGGGCGTGAGGTAGGCCCCGCGCCAGGTGAAGGTGAGGACCTGGCCGCACTTCTCCGCCAGGCTCATCTTCGCCAACTTCGCCTCTACGAACCTGTCTCCTTCTTGGGCCATCGCTGATCTCCTAAAGGGCTGCGTGCAAAGGACTGAGTATGGTGAAAGCCGGGGAGGACTGGATTCTCGCTGGTCGCCGTCACGGTGAGCTTCAACGGGCAATACAACGCGAATGTAGCCGATTTCGCGCGTGCCGGGAGCCCTGACCATCGTCGGCAGCGGTGCCGCCCACCCGGTCTCGCCAACCCCGGCCGGACCCGCTCGAAACCGGATCGCAGAATTGAGGGAGTTCGGCGAGCACGCGACTGGCTAGGATGACCCGGCACGGACGACCTGCCGGTATTCGCGCGGCCGGTGTCCGGCTGTCCGAAAGACGACACCGCGACCGGTAGGCCGTGACGCATACTCCGTCTGTGTGGCACCTTCGTCGGCGATCGTTGCGCTCCGTCGTCGCGGTCGTCAGGGTCCACTTCCTGTCTTGAGGGCGGGGTAGGGAACCGAGCAGGAGGAGCGGTTCGAGATGAAACCTGGCGAGCAAGGTGGGGCGGAGCTAGAACAGCGGCTGGCCGAGTTGACGCGCAAGATCGCACAGCTCGAAGGTCGGATCAGCGAGCTGGAGGGGCAGAGGGCGGCCGCACCGCAACAGGGTCCGGCGCCGCAACAGGGTCCCCCTCCGCAGCCTCCGCTGGCGCCGTGGCCGGCGCCTCCGCCCGTGCAGCCGTGGGGTCCGGCCGGGCGCCCGTCGCAGCCCGGGACGGGTTGGGGTCCGGCATGGGCGCAGAAGCCCCAGCAGCCACAGCCCCAGCAGCCGCCACAGCCCCAGCAGCCGCTTCAGCAGCCGCCCCAACAGCCTCCGTATCCCCGCTATGCGTCGGGCGAATTGGGCCGGAGCGCACCGCCCCGCGTGGGGCAGGATCCGCGCTCCGCGCCGCCGACCAATGCGACGGGCGCCCCCGTCGCCGCTGGCTGGACGGCTGCCACGAGGCCGCCCGTCCGCGCCCCGCGGAACGCGGCAGCTTTGGGGGAGCTCGGCTTTTCGCTCGGATCGCTGCGCGACATGGAGTCGCAGCTGACCGGCCGGCTGCTCGCCTGGGTCGGGGCCGCCGCGGTAGTGCTGGGAGCCATCTTCTTCCTGAGCCTCGCCTTCAGCCGCGGCTGGATCGGCCCGGAAGCGCGCGTCGCCATTGGGCTCGCCGGCGGCGCAATCGCCGTCGGCTTGGGCGCCTGGATGTTCGGGCGACGCCAGGAGCAACTCGGCCACGTCCTGATCGCCGTCGGCCTGGGCATCGTGTCGCTGGCGTTGTTCGCGGGGACTAGGCTCTACGGACTATTCCCGCCCGAGATAGCCCTCGTTGGCTCGTTCGTCGCCGCGGTGACGGTCGCGGCGATCGCCGTCCGGTTGAACTCGGAGGCAGTGGCTATCTACGGCCTCATCGCGGTGGTCGCGGCTCCGCCGGTCCTGGGCGCGCCGGCGAATCTCACGACCGTGGCCTTCCTCGGAGTCACGCTGATCGGGACCACGGCCATCGCCCTCGTCAGGTCGTGGCGCTGGCTGCCGCCGGTTGCTTTCACCCTTACCGCTCCTCAGGTGGTGGCCTGGCTGATTGCCAAGCCCGACCCCGCCACTGCCGTCGCCGCGCTCGGCGCGTACTGGCTGCTCCATGCCGTGGCGGCCTCGGCCGATGAGCTAAGAGCCCCCCAGGCGGAGGCGGAGGCCCGGGCCGAGTCACTCTTCATGGCCAACTCGATGGTCGCCGTCTTCGGCGGGCTGTATGTACTCTGGTCCAATCTCGCGGCCTGGGAGGGCGCCTTCGTCACCGTTGCCGCGCTGGCGCATTTCGCCTTCGGCGCCTACTTCGTATGGCGTCGCGGCGACAAGTACCCGTTCGGCCTGCTCATCAACGGGATCGGCATCGCGCTGGTCGCGTTCGCCATCGAGCGTCAATTCGACGGCCCTGCCGTGGCAATTGGATGGGCCGCGGAGGCCACCGTGCTGGCCGCGATCTACGGGTACCGCCGGCACCTCCCCGCCGGCGGTGCGGCTCTGGTCGTTGCCGGCCTTTCCCTTCTCCACCTGACGGTGTACGAGTACCCCGTGGTCCAGTGGTCGTTCAAAGGTTCGACTGGTTCCGGGCCGTTCCCGTTCGCCGACCAGGCCGGGCTCGTGCTCGTATGCCTTGTGCTTGCCGGCTTGCTCGCCGGCTGGCTGTCGCGCAGCCGCCAGGTCCTCGAGGCGATTTCGATCGCGGGTCTCGTGGTCGTCGCCTTCACTCTGCCGTTCGAGCTTTCGGGCAGCGCACTCGTAGCCGGCTGGGCGGCCGAGGCCGTCGCACTGGTGGCGATCGGCGGATGGCGACGCTACCCGTATGCCAGCGTCGCCGTGGTGCTGCTATCTCTGCTTCCCGCTTTGCATCTGGTCTCCTTCGAATACCCGGGCCTGCTGTGGACACTGAAAGGCACCTCGGGTCCGGGGCCGTACCCGTTCGTCGACTCGGCCGGCCTGACGCTAGGCTGTCTCCTCGTCGCGGGATTCGCCGCCGGCTGGTTGTCCAGAGACCACGACGTCCGCTGCGGCCTCACGACCGCCGGCCTGCTGGCCGTGGCCTACACGCTGCCCTTCGAGCTTACGGGCATCGCGCTGGTCGCCGCCTGGGCCTTCCTCGTGCCTGCCTCGGTAGCCGCTGAAGCTCTGCTCGATCGACTGCCCGGCGTGCCGGCCTTGCGGTCAGAGCTGCGCAGCAAGCCGGTCATCGAGATGATTGATGTTGACTGGCCGGACGCGCCGCTTGTGGCAACGGCCGCGTCGGTACTCCTGGTGCTTGGCCACCTGCTCGTATACGACCTGCCGCTCGATGCCGCGACTGCGATCGTGGTCCCGGCGACGCCGTTCGCCGACCTCATGACCGCCTCGGCGGCCATCGGCGCGGCCGCCTTCCTGACTGCGGCCATCCTCACCGCCCGCCCGGATCTGCGGGCAGGCATGATCCTGCTGTCCGCCGGTCTCGCCGCGTACCTGATGGTCTTCGAGCTCGCCACTCCGTTCGCGGTTGTGGCGTGGTGCGTGCTGGCGGTTGCGCTCGGGGCGTGGTCATTCACCGACACCTACGGTCGCTGGGCCTACATCGCCGGGGCGGCAACGCTCCTCGGAGCCTCCATCATTGCCATCCTCTCGCAGGTCGTTCCGGTCGAGCGCCTGGCGGTGCATGAGACCGTGGCGTCCACCGGAACGTGGTTCGCTCTGCACTCGGTCGTTGCGATTTCCGCCACGGCCGCGGCTCTCACGATCGGGGCGCGCTTCTTGCCTCTCGATCGAACCGTTCGAACGAGCATGATCTTCCTCGCCGCGACCGGCATGGTCTACCTGGCCTCGGCCCTTTTGGTCGATTTCTTCCAGGGCCGGGTCGGCGGGGCGACGGCCCTCGAGGAACTCCAGAAGCAGGCCCAGGTGTCGGTGTCCATCCTGTGGGGCGTCATTGGGATGGCGGTCTTCCTGATCGGCGTCCTCGGCTGGCGGCAGATCATTCGCGAGGCCGGCCTTTCGCTCCTTGCCCTGGCGACGGCCAAGGTCTTCATCTTCGACCTGAGCTACCTCGACGTCGCCTATCGCGTGATCTCGCTGATGGGCCTGGGACTTCTGCTGCTGGCGGGCGCGTACGTCTATCAGTCGCGGCGGCCGCGACGGCCCGAAACCGGCGACGACGGCGCTCCGGCGAGCGAATGAAGGGGACCCGTGGCAGTGCGCTCGTGATCGCGCTCATCTGTGCCGCGGTCGCCGCATCGGCCTGCACCAGCGCGCTGGCGAGCCCGAGCGGCAGCGGGCGCTCGCCGGCCTCCCCGTCCGTCGCGAGCCCCGAGGCGACGGCGACACCGACGTTCGGCGACTGCTGCGCACCCCCGACGAGCCGCCCGTATGCGCTCGTGACGGCGAGGCCGAACAGGGATACGCAACCCGGGCCCTCCGCCTCGACCAGGCCAACGGCGTCGCCGACCGCGGCTGACGCGTCATCCCAGGACGGCGCCGGCTACTTCGATCAAACGGTTCCGGCCGGAGGGTCCAGCTCCATCCCGATCGATTTCGAGGGATCGACATGGGGATCGCTGACGGGCTACGCCAAACCCGCTGGGCTGACTGTCACCCTCCGAGGCAAGTCGCTGAAGGTGGACAAGGTGCCAGGGGCGACGGGTGACGTGTGGGGGTTCGGGGATTCCGGAGACAACCCCGTGAACGGGGATCTGGTCGTCAAGAACACAACGGCATCCCCGGTCGAAGTCGCCGGCTTCGTGATGATCCTCACCCGGCGGCACCTGATCGTCGAGCCGTCGATTCGATACCCGCGCAAGGGCCAGGAGATCACGTTCGACGTAAGCCTGACTCAGGCCACTGACGCCGACGATCTGACGGCTTCGATCGTTGGTTCGGACGGGCAGGCCACTCCGGTCGGCGTGACGAAGGTTGGGACGGGTCACTGGACCGGTCGCGCCACCTTCTCAGAAGTGGGCGAAAAGAACATCCGGGTCATCACGACGGGTACCCACATCCGAGTGGGGATGGGGTACGTCATCGTGGCGGCCGGAGACGTGACGGTCAGCTCCAGCTTCACGGAGGACGTGGAAGATACCGATCACGATGGGCTCATCGACGAGCTCGTCCTGACGCCCACGATCACCGTGCCGGAAGCCGGCAAGTACATGGCGAACGCGACGCTCGTCGACCAGTCGGGGGCGCAGGTCACAACGGACCTGGATGGCGAGATTGATCTGGTCTCGGGTGCCCAGCCGCTCAAGTTGAGGTTCGGCGGCCAGTACATCTACGAGTCCGGGCGATGGGGGCCTTACACGCTCCACGTGACCATCGTGCATAACCCCACCACCGCAATGGCGATCGAACTCGACGACGCGGTGCTGGGCCAGACCGCGGCCTACGACTACATGCAGTTTCAGCACGACCGGATCGCCGTGGATCCCAAGTCCCTGAAGAGCACGGCGGTCGACACCAACGGCGACGGCCTCTACGACGAGCTCGACATTACCGGCACCGTCACGGTGGAGAGCGCCGGCCTGTACGCCATCAACTCGAGCTTGTACGCGGACAACCCGTGGGGCGACGTGGCCGGGGCGTACGCGACGGTGCCGCTGGCCGCCGGCCCGAACTCTTTCAAGCTGGTCTACAAAGGCTCGGACATCGCGAAGGCCGGCCGAGACGGGCCGTACCAGGTGCCCTCACTCGTCGTCTACCTGCAGTCCGTCGACCCGATGGGTTACCAGCCAAGCGAGTCTGTCGACTACAGCACCGCGGCCTACAAGGCGAGCCAGTTCGGCCGGTAAGGGTCGCAGGCTCGGGGAACCTGTGGCCGAAATCGCGGGCATGCCCGACACTGGAGTCAAAAGGGGTGGTCCGGTGCTTCGATGGTTCGTCGTCTTCCTTCTTGCCGCGGCCATGGTCGCGGTCGGCTGCTCTGAGGCGGAGGATGCCTTCGAGTATGTGATCGTCAGCCGGGACGGCGGCTCGGTCGTCCTGACCAGTTCGGCCCAGGGGCGCGCTGACGTGCAGACCCAGTTCATACCCACGGGCACGCCGCCGGCCGTTCACTTCTCGTCGTTCGAGTGGCCTGCGCAAGATGTTTCGGACCTGTATGCGTACGGGCTCACCCCGACCGGTGCCGCGAGCGTCGAGACCGTTCCGGCCGGCACGGCCAAGATCCAGGGGGACGGCACGTTCCTGGCGGTAATTCCGAACCAGGCGCATGCGTCCCAGCAGAGCATCCACTGGCGGTTCCTGGCAAGCGACGGCACCCTGCTCGCGGAAGGCGACGGCCCGAAGAACTAGGGCGCGAGGGAACTCCGAGGTCCGAGCCGCGACGCGGCGGCCCGGGCCTGCCGTCCTGACGACGGCCGAACTCCGGCCTTAGCGGTCGCCGCTCTCCGAAGGGTCGGCAGCTGAGGTGGTCCCGGTCGTGGGTGAATCCGAGCCGTTGTCCTCGGCCAGGAGCCGGTAGAGCGACCGGCGCGCCTCGACCAGCACGGCTCGCGCCCGCTCGATCGTCTCAGGGTTGCCGACGTGCGCAACCTGCGACGCCGCCGCGGCGAGCGGGTGCATCAAGCCCATCAGGTTGACGGCATCGGATGCGCCGGGCATATCCCACGGGGCCGGATTCGTCGACCGTGCGGCCGCTTC
>JBEKPL010000031.1:0-27143 GCA_049520815.1 Candidatus Limnocylindrales bacterium | reverse complement strand
GTCAGGTTGCCCGTCACGGCTATGGCGTTGTCCGGAACTCCTCCGTGGCCCCTGACCGTGAAGCCTTGAGCTTGATGGGAGTGGAAGACTCCGAGGCCACCTGTGCCATAACGGCTATCCAGAATGCGCGCGGGCGTCAGCGGTACGTAGGTGGAGGTCGACGCCATGTCGTAGGCGAGGTCGAACCGGCTCGAGCTATCGGTCTCGTACGCGTCCGTGGCCGGGCTGTAGGTCAGCGCGTGGATGAGGTCATTGTCCGGGTCAAAGACGTAGTAGCGGAGGGCCCCCATCGAGTTCGTACCGGAGCCGTTGGCGCGGTCCTGGTAGTCGCTCATGACCTGGTAGACGGGCGTCGTGCTGCACGCCGAGTTCGTGTGCATGTCCGTGCGTTGCGCCTCGCCGCTGGTGAGGTTGTCGCCGCTGTGGTTGTGGCCGCTCAGGACGAGGAAGACGTTGCAGCGCGGGGCGATGAGGTTCGTGAACACCGCGTCGTACGACGTCGTCCGGCTCCCGTTCGTCTCCAGCCAGGCGTGCGTCGTGATGATCGCCCTGTAGTCCGGGAAGGCGTCGAGGATCCTGCCTGCCCAGGCGACCGCGGAGTCCGGCATACCGAACTCGAGGTTGATGATCAGGAAGTTCATGCCGCCCGCGGTGAACGTTCCCCAGTTGTCCATGTCCTCCCGGTCGGGATCTCCGGAGAGGGCATAGGGCTGGCCGGGCGCGAGGTAGCCGCCGTACTGGGCGGTGCTCCAGTCGCTGTGCCAGTTTGCTGAACGTGACGAGAACCGGCTGGGCGGGAATGTCGAGTTGAAGTTCGCGCCACCCGCGGATGGAACGCTGAGATCGTGGTTCCCGGGCAGCACGCTGTAGGGGAAGTTGGCGCTGTCGAGCGTCGCGAACACAGTGTTGGCGGTGCCGTACGCGGTCGTGTTGTTGTTGTTGTTCACGATGTCGCCGAGCTGAGCCGCCCACACGGAATGCAGCGAGGACTTGCTGTCGGCGATCCACTGGGTCTCGGCCGCCGCGCGTGCCTGCGCGGCCGCGTCGCCCTCGATCATGTTCTGCGTGTCCCCTATCGCGATGAGCGTGAACTCATGGGAACCAACCGGCGTCGCGGCGGCCAGGGCAGGTGTCGGGGCGACGACCTGGATGAGGCTGCTGGCGAGAGCAACCAGAACGGCCAGGCGGCGAGCGCGGGTACGGACGGATCTGTGAGGCGACACCTCGGCCGCTGCAGGATGCCCAACGTTAACGGCAAAGAGAACTCGTAGCCGCAGCGAACGGCGCGTTCGATACACGGAAGGTCTCCTCCTGCCCCAAGGCGCCAGCGTTCCCCAGGCTGGACGCAGACATCGCGGCCGTGACGGCCCCGAGCCGTTCGCATCGTAGATGGAGTAGTACAGACGCACTAGTACCGTTCGGTACTTTCGGGGAAGTCACGGTGCCAGAATGCACCGTGTCCGGCCCGGTCACGAGGCCGGAGTCGAAGGAGATTCGCTCGAGCGACCGTCTCGCTTACCAGGCTCGGGGTCGTCTTCTCGTCTGTCGCGCCCTCGGCATCCGGGCTGTCGACGAGTGCCCGGAACGCCAGACCAAGCAGCCGGGACGATAGTCGTCGCTCTTCCCGCTGCGGCTCGCGGCCTCACCATGGCAATGAAAGGCGGACGGAGGCGACAGGTTCTCGCGGCCCTGTCTACTCGCCCAGGAGGATTCGCCGGAGCAGCGGGATCGGCGGCGAGCCGTGGGCGATGACCGATTCCAGGTGCTCCTTGTAGACGAAGCCCGGGGTCTCGCCGAAGCCCCCCACGACGCGTGGCTCCGGGACCGCCCCGGGACCGCGCGGATCCCCCGCCGCGGCCGCGGCCCGGCGACGCCGCTCGCGCTCCAGGCTCCACATCTCCATGGATCCCACGAAGTAGGTCGAGAGCTGCGTCGACGTGAGGCGGGCGCGGTCCCACTTCTTCGCGGCCTCGGGCTCTTCCTGGAAGCCGCCGCGGACCATCAGGTCGATCGCCTCCCGCTCGGTCATGGAGCCGGCGTGGATCCCGATGTCGATCATGGCGTTGATGACGGCGCGCAGGTAGAACTTCCAGTGGATCAACCGCAGAGCCTGATCGTCCGCGTGGAATCCCGCGTCCATCATGACCTGGGTCACATAGACGGCCCAGCCCTCGACGAAGACGCCGCTGCCGAAGACGGCCCGCACGATCGACGGGCAGCGGTTGGAGTAGACCAGCTGCAGGTAGTGACCGGGCGTTCCCTCGTGGATCGTCGTCAGGTCGATCTGGCGGTCGTTCTCCTCTGCCAGATACGACTCCACCTGCTCTGCGGTCCACTCCTCGGGCGGCGGAGTCATGAAGTAGAACGTCTTCTGTCCCTTGTCCAGCGGCCCCGGTGCGTCGAGCATCGCGCCGGCGAACTCACGCAGGAACGGCGGCGTCCAATCGATCTCCAGGGGCTCGTCGGGGACGCCGATCAGATCCTTCGCCCGGCAGAAGTCGACGATGCCCCGATAGCTCTCGCGGCAGTACACGACGAGATCGGCGGCCGCGTGGTGGGCCCGGCCGATCGCCGCGGTTACGGCGTCGACCGTTCGCTGGTCTGCCGCCTCCTGGCTGCCGTCGCCGGCGGTCGTGGGAAGCGGCTCTCCAGGGACCCATTCGCTCCAGATCCGGCGGGCGATCCTGATCATCTCGCCGCGGACCGCGTCGTACTCGACCCGGGCCTGGGCGAGAATCTCATCGGCGGTCAGGCTCGACCGGAGGGTGTGCTGCAGCTTGCGCGCGAACAGCTCGGCACCGAGGCGCCCCTCGCCCGAGGACCGCGGCAGCAGGTCGTCGCGCAGGAATACCTCGAACGCCGCTATCGCGCCGCGAGCGGCCGTCGCGGCCGCCCGAAGGCGCGGGGTGACCGCGTCCACGTCCGGCCGGTCCGCCGCGGCCTCGGCCCGGGCAACCGCGTCGTCGGCCAGGGCAGCGATACCGGGCAGCTGCTTGATGGCCATCTCGGTATGCAACCTCGAGGCCGGCCGTTCCGGCAGGCTGCCCAGCTCGACTCTTGCCGCTGCAAGGACCGCGGGCACACCCTCGAGGCGCCCGGCAACGGACGCGAGCCGGATCTCCAGCGGCGCGAAGTCCCGGGCCAGCAGCGGGAAGATGCCGCCTCCCAGCAGATACACGTAGCCGAGCGCGTCCCACGCCCCCTCGCGCAGATCCGTCTCGTCGAAGCGCAGCGCGGCCAGCTCGGAGAGCAGCAGGTCGCGGTCGATTCGCTCGTCCGCCGCCAGAACGGCACCCGGCATCGCCCTCAGCTCGGACTCCCAGCGTCCGGCCCAGGCGACGCGCGCCGCGCGGCCGGACTCTCCCAGATCGGGCCACTCCCCGTCGACGGCGTGCATGCCCGTGGCAGTGGCCGACACGGGATACAGCCGGAAGAACTCGTACAGGAATGCGTCGACGCGCTCGGCGAACTCCGACATCGCTCTCCTCTCGCTGCCCCGACCGAGTGTAGCGCCACTCGCCCGCACGGACGGTGCGCCAGAAGCCAGGCACGACTCGATGGGGCGCGCTAGCATCCGTCTACGTGAAGCCGTCACTTCAGGCGGCGCTCGGTCCTCGGAGGAACTGCTCATGCTCGACCTGCTGATCAAGGTCGCCGTGAACGCCGTGGCGCTCCTGGCTGCGGCGACGTTCGTTCCCGAAGTTCGCCTGTCTCCCCGCGACAAGCTCGAAGACTGGGCGATGATCGTCGGAGTTGCCCTTGTCTTCGCCCTGGTCAACACGTATCTCAAGCCGATCCTGAAGACCCTGGCCATGCCGGTCGGTCTGCTGACGATGGGCATGATCGCCTTCGTCATCAACGCCTTGATGCTTCTGGGCACGGCCTGGCTGGTCAATCTGAGCCAGGTCAAGGACCTGCTGAACACGCCCTTCACGTTCCAGGTTGGCGGCTATCCACCCAATTGGGGCTACGAGGCCATCGGCGCCGCCGTGGTTGCCTCGTTCGTGATCAGCATCGTGGCAACCGTCCTGGACCTGGTACTGGTGCCGCGCAAGGTCGTCGGGCTCTAGATCGCGCGACGATCGAACGGGGCGACCGCGGGGTCGACTGCGTCGGGTCCCAGCCGCGCTCAACGTCTGTCCACGGATGCGCGGACCCGCTAGGCTTTCCGGCATGCCGGTCATTCAGACGCCGTCGCTCGCCAGCCTCCTCGGCACGTCCGAAGTCCCTGGCGCCGCGCCAGCCGGCGTTCCGGGAGCGCTGACCGAGCGCGAGCGGTTCAGGATCCGGCTGCGGCGCCGGCCGCTTCTCCTCGATGGGGCCATGGGCACGCTGCTGTACAGCCGTGGCGTGCCTCAGCGAGCCTGCCTCGACGAGCTCGTCCTGACCCGATCGGACGTCGTCTCGACAATTCACCTCGAGTACCTGGAGGCGGGCGCCGACGCGATCGAGACCAATACCTTCGGCGCCAACCGCTTTCGTCTGGCCGAATACGGCCTCGAAAAGCTGGCCGGGCAACTGAACCGCCGCGCCGCCCAACTCGCTCGAGAAGCGAGAGAGACATCCGGCCGCGAGGCGCTAGTCGCCGGTTCGATCGGACCTCTCGGTCCCACCGGTCGAATGGCGACGCGGCCACACCCCGGCCTTGCCCGGGTGGCCTTCCGCGAGCAGATCGAGGGCCTCCTCGAAGGCGGGATCGACCTCATCGTCCTCGAGACATTCGAGCGTCTCGAGATGCTGCTGGCGGCGATCGAGGAGGCGCGCCGCGCCTGCGATTTGCCGGTGGTTGCTCTGATGACCTTCGGCGAGGATCTTGTGGCCAGCGACGGGACGACTCCCGAGGCAGGCGCCGCGGCGCTGACCGACGCGGGCGTGGATGCCGTCGGCGTGAACTGCGGCGCCGGCCCGCTCGTCTGCCTGGAGGCGCTCGTCAGGACCGGCCCGCCGACCGCGACGGTGGCTCGCTGCATCGTCCCGAACGCGGGGCTGCCCCGGCGCATCGAGGGCCAGTTCGTCTATTCGGCGGGGCCTGAGTACTTCGGTGAGATGGTCCCGCGGATGCTGGCCGCCGGAGCGCGGATAGTGGGCGGCTGCTGCGGTACGACTCCCCAGCACACCAGGGCGATGCGAGCGGCTATCGACGCAATGGGCTCGGAGGAACCGGGAGGGGGCACCGTCGTGGCTCCTCAGCCGGGCGACGAGTCGTCGCCCGGCCAGCCCGACCCCGCGGCCGGTGCGGCCCCCCGAACGCCGACTGCCGAGACCGCTGGGAGTGGCGACGCCACTCCGCCGTCGGGTCTGGCGCGGAAGCTCACCGGCGACGCCTTCGTCATCTCGGTCGAGATCGACCCGCCCCGATCCATCCGGATCGACCGGACCCTCGAGGCAGCACGCCTGCTCCAGGAGGCGGGGGTCGACCTCGTCAACATCAGCGACTCCGCGACCGGTCGCGTCCGCATGGGCTCCCTGGCCGTGGCCTTCGGCATCCAGGGGGCCCTGAACCTTGAGTGCCTGGTCCACCTGACAACTCGCGACCGCAATGTGATGGCCCTCGAGGCGGAGCTGCTCGGCGCCCACGCCCTGGGCGTGCGGAACATCCTGGCCCTGACCGGCGATCCACCACGGGTGGCGGACAGGCCCGCCGCCACGGCCGTATGGGATGTCGACGCAATCGGTCTCATCGAGATCATTCGCCGGCTCAATCGGGGCGAGGACGGTGCGGGCGGCTCCATAGGGCAGCCGGCCGGCTTCACGATCGCCTGCGCGCTCGACCCGACAGCAGGGGATCCGGACAGGGAGTGGACCCGGCTGGAACGCAAGCTCGCTGCCGGCGCGAACCTTATCATGACCCAGCCGCTCTACTCGCCGGCACAGGTGGAGGCAATGCTGGCCCGAGCCCGAGGGAGCTTCGGTCAGGACGGCTTTCCAGTTCCGGTTCTGCTGGGCGTGCTGCCCCTCCACAGCGCCCGCCACGCCGAGTTCCTGCACAACGAGGTGCCCGGCATCACGATCCCCGACGAGCAACGGGCGGCAATGCACGCCGCCGGGGCGCGCGGAGCCGAGGTCGGCCTCGAGATGGCGATGAACCTTCTGGAGCAGTCCAAGGGTCAGGTCAAAGGAACATACATCATGCCGAGCTTCGGCCGGTACGAGCTGGCGGCCGAACTGGTCCGTAGACTGCGCGCCCGCCAGACTTCCGGAAAGGCGGGCTAGGGCGCCACGGGGAGGTTGGAGATGAGGGCTCAAAGAAGACTGGTCGCCATCGGCTTCGCGGTTGCGGCCGTCGGCGCGTGGCTCGCCATCGCCTCGGCCGCTATGGCGGCCAACGCCGCGCCGCCCGCCGGCCCGCCGTACCCGGACGCGGTCACCGGGCAGCGCGTCTACGACTACGCCGGGCTCTTCTCGCCGGCTGCCGTCGCGCAAGCGGAGCAGACGATCCTGGCGATCGAGCAGCGGACGGGCGCCCAGGTTGCCGTCTACACCCAGGTGAAGCCGGAGAGCGACGATCTCGACAAGGCCAACGCCGACGCCCTGGCTCTGATGAACCAGTGGGGCGTGGGCCGCAAGGGCTTCGATGACGGCGTGGTCATCCTCTTCGACATGCAGGCCAACCTCATGCATGGCCAGGTGAGCCTGTATGCGGGCAGCGGCTTCAGGTCCGCATTCCTGACCGACTCGGATCGGCAGTCGATCTTCGACAACGACATGAAGCCGCTCCTCAAGGCGGGCGACTTCGACGGCGCGCTAAAGGCCGCCCTGGACGGCATCAACGCGGCCGCGACGCCGGAGCATGCCGACCAGCTCAATCGGGCTCGCATCTTCAACGCGATCGTGGGCCTGGGAGCCCTCGCCCTGGCTATCTTCCTCGTGGCGTTCGTGCTCATCCGCTGGTACACCCACGGCCGCGACCCGATCTACGTGGACGACAACTCCATCCTCATGCCCGCGCCGCCGGACGGCCTCACGCCGGCCATGGCAACGCTTCTCATGGACGATCGGACGTCGAGCCGAACTGTCTCTGCGGCGATGGTGGACCTGGCGGCCCGCGGCCTGATCCAGTTCCGCCAGGAGGAATCCTTCTTCGCCAAGAAGACGAGTGTTGGGGTGACGGGCAAGACGGCCTCGATCGGCACTCCGGAAGCGGGCCTCTACTCGGCCATCGCGACGTCGGCGGGAGGCGACGGATTCGTCGATTCGGGCTCGATGTCGCAGCTTGCCTCCTCGGTCAGCAGGCTCAAGAGCGATCTGGAGACGCTCTCGGTCCAGAAGGGCTGGCTGACCGGCAGGCCGTCGCGAGTCGTTGGCCTCTGGATCGTGGTCGCGGTCGCCGAGGGAATCGCAGCCGCCCCGCTCATCTTCTGGACGCTGAGCATCCAGGCGAGCGGCGGGCTATTGGGCGGAGTCGCCCTGATCCTCGCGGCGGTCATAACCGGCATGACCGCGTGGTTCATGCCTTCGCGCACGCAGCTCGGGGCGATGCTGCGGGCCATGTTGGCCGCATACCAGCGGACACTCCTGTACACACTGGCCCAATCGCAGACGATGGACCAGGTCGTGGAGAGCAGGGCCCTGCCGTGGGTGTCCACGCCCGATGAGGCCATGGCCTGGGGCGTTGCGTTCGGGCTCAACGATGAGATCGACGCGGTGCTGCGGCGGAGTGTCGAGATGTCCGCGGCCACGGGTCGCGCCGCCGGCTGGTACCCGATGTGGTGGATCCCCATCGGCGGGCACTCGTTCGCCGGCGGAATCGGAGGGGCATCCGGTGGCGGGGCCTTCTCTGCGAGCGCCATCCCGGACGTCGGATCGATGATGGCCGCCATCGGCTCGATCGGCTCCTCCACATCGCACTCGGGTGGCGGCAGCTTCGGCGGTGGCGGAGGGGGAGGGGGCGGCGGCGCCGGTGGAGGCTTCTGACATGGGCGCACACGAGAGGCTCCCCGACGCACCCCGGACCCTGTCCTTGACCGCGAGGCCGACGGCTCCATCGGCCCCCGATCGTCGGAGGTGGCGAGTCGCCGTTGGGCTCGCCGGAGCCGTCCTCGGCGGATGGCTCGCCGTGGCCGGCGTTGCCGCGGCGGCACCGCCGCCCGGTCCGCCGTATCCGGACGCGGTCACAGGACAGCGCGTCTACGACTACGCCGGAGTCTTCTCGCCGGAAGCCATCGCGCAGGCTCAATCGATCATCTCCGGCATCGAGATCCGGACCGGCGCTCAGGTTGCCGTCTACACCCAGGTCAAGCCCGAGAGCGACGATCTCGACAAGGCCAACGCCGACGCCCTGGCCCTGATGAACCAGTGGGGTGTGGGCCGCAAGGGCTTCGACGACGGCCTGGTGATCCTCTTCGACATGCAGACCAACCTCCGTCACGGCCAGGTCTCGCTCTATGCCGGCAGCGGCTACCGGGCCGCCTTCCTCAGCGACTCCGACCGACAGGCCGTCTTCGACAACGACATGAAGCCGCTCCTTGCGGACGGCGATCTGGACGGTGGGCTGCTCGCGGGCCTGCATGACATTGACGCTAACGCAACGCCCGAGCACGCCGCCACCCTGGAACGGGCTCGCCAGATCAACGCCGTAGTCGCCCTGGCCGGCCTGCTGATCGGCCTGATGCTCATCCTGTGGGTTGTCTTCGCCTGGGTCCGCCATGGCCGCGACCCGCTCTACATCGATGACGACTCGATCCTCATGGCAGCGCCGCCGCCGGACCTGACGCCGGCTATGGCCACGGTCCTGCTGGCCGACAAGGCGACCGACCGCACAGTCACGGCGGGCCTCATCGATCTGGCGGCACGCGGCTGCATCGCCTTCGAGATACGGATGAGCGCCTCGCACGATTCCAATTCCGACCCGGACGATTCCGAGGCTTCGACCCGGACCGGCGTCCGTTTCCTGGGTTCCGGCAACGACGCCCTCCCAGGACCGGAAGCCGCCGTCTGCCAGGCCGTCGACGAGCATTCCCGGAACCACGAGGGCTACATAAGCCCGGCGCGGCTCTACCAGCTCAGACCGGCGTTCGACGAATTCCGTGACCGGCTCGAGAGGGCCGCGGTAGAGCGAGGCTGGTTGACTGCCAAGCCGAGCGACGTCCTCTTTCGCTGGCGTGGGATCGGCGGGTTCGAGCTCGTGGCGGCGATCTTCGTGGCCGCCTTCTGGTACCTGTTCGAGGCCAGCGGCTTGCTCCTCGTCGCCGCTGGGTTGGGAGTGGCCGGGATCGTGACTCTGGTGATGGCGCGATCCATGCCCGCCCGGACCCGCCAGGGAGCCATGCTGTACGCGATGTTGTCGGCCTATCGGCGAACGATGGACCGGACCCTGGCCCAGGCCCGCTCGATGGGAGAGGTCGTCGAGAAGCGGCCCCTGCCCTGGGTCACGACACCGGATCAGGCCATGGCCTGGGGAATCGCCTTCGGCCTGGACGACGGAGTCCAGGAAGTGATGGCCCGCTCCCTTGGCGAGCGGGATGACCTGCAGCCCGAAGTGCCGGCCTGGCACCCGTCCTGGTGGCTCGTGAGCGCGCACACCTCCGGAGGCAACCTGATCGGCTCGTCCGGCTCGCCCGGCCATGGCGGCCTCTTCTCTGCCTCACGCATGCCCAACCCCGGAGCGCTGATGGCGGCCCTCGGGTCGGTCACTCACGCCTCACCGCCATACACCCCAAGCAGCAGCTCGGGCGGAAGCAGCTTCGGCGGAAGCTTCGGCGGTGGCGGAGGCGGAGGGGGCGGCGGCGCAGGCGGAGGCTTCTGACCGAGATCGAACACGACCGGCGGCTGCCGCTACGGTCGGGACCCTGCGTCCGCTAAACTCGCGCCATGGGCGCAGTCGACACGATGGAGCAATTCTTCGAGCTGCTGAATTCCGGCGACCGCGAGGGCGCCGTCTCGCTGATGGACGAGAAGGCGGAGCTGCGCGTCCACATTGGAGGCAACGCCCGCACTCTGCGCGGCCTGCGTGAGGTAGGAGGCTGGTTCCTGCGCGCCGAACCTGGCTTCCGGATGATCCCGGGCGACGTGCGCGACATGGGCAACACGTACCAGGCGAGCCTGCTCGTGATTCGTCCCGGCGCGCCGACGCAGGAACTGGACGCCAGCTTCCGTGTGGAAACGGGCAAGATCACCGCGATCAACCTCACGCCGCGCTGATCGCGGCCCCGAAGCTCTGCCCCTAGGAGCCGGACGGCGTGGCCGGCGGACGGGTCAGCAATCCAGCCGGTGGGAGGCACAGCTTCCAGCCGACCTCGAGATGGCCGGGGTTTGGGGCCACGCTCGGGTTGGCCAGTTCGATCTCCCACTCCTGCAGGCCGTTGTCGCTGGCGAGCTTGCTCAGAACATCGCCCTTAACGACGGGGTGGATTTGGCCAGGGCAACCACTCGTGGGTGAAGGCGCGCTGGACGGGGACGCCGAGGCGCTCTGACCCGACTGGTTCTGCGAGATCCCCCCGCTGGGCGACTGCGATGCGCCGCCACCAGTTATCCCCTTCCCGCTCGTAAGGATGGGGATCATTATCAGGGCCACCATCAGAATCGAGACCCCGATTGCGACCAGCAGCAGCGGCTGATTGGCGCGTCGGGCGTCGCGACTCCGAAGCCGGGGGAAGTTCTCGAGGCGCGGCGGATTCTCCCATCCGGGATGGCTGGGTCCGCGACGAGCCATGGCCACTGCCGGTGCCCCCAGCGATGACGGGGCCGCCGGGGCGGGAGGAGACGAGGAGTGCTTCCTTTCGTCCTCGTAGCTCCACAGGCTAGCGCTCGCCTCACTCGAGCGGGGCGCGGAGGTGGTCGCTGCTGCCGCCGCCGCCGGACGAGAACGACCCGCGAGGAAGGCCGGGGCGGCCTCTTCCGCGCCGATGGCCGCGCCGGCGGCTACGCCGCCCTCTTCCGCAGCAGCCGTGGTCCCGGTGGCCGATGCGGCACCCGGCTGCTTGACGCCGGCAGCTTCCTGGCGCGCCCAATCGAGGAAGATCGGGCACTGCGGGAAGGCCGGAGCCAGGCAGTAGCGCTCCTGGTGGGGGAAGGCGCGCGGCTCCGGCTCGGCCGCGGCAAAACAGCGATGGCGATAGTCGGGGACACTCGACCTGTGATCCCGATCCTCCTCGAAAGCGACGAACGGGCAGGCGCTGGGGCCCCCTTCAAGCGGTGCGGGCGTCTCCTCGATCACGCTGCAGATGATAGTCCGGCAGGCGAGTCTTGTGGCGTGCCGGCCGAATCACCGCACTGCGGAACCGCCCGGCAACGCCGAGGCGCGCTGCGCGACCCGAGCTGACAATTCCCGGACGACACGCCACCCTCGGAGGATCGACCAATGCGTCGCTTCCGGTATCTCGCAGGCCCGCGGGTCAGACTCGCACTCGCGCTGGCAGTGGCAGCCGCGATCGTGGCGGGCTGTGGAGCAGGCCGGCAGGCCTCAACGCCGCCAGTGTCCGGCCTGACCTCAATGCCGCCCGAGACGGCACTGCCCTCTGGTGCAGCCACGCCCTCCGCGGCACCCTCGGCGATACCGACCGTGCCGGCCACCGCCGTCGTGACACAGCATCCGACGTCCTTGCCGCCGGTCTCGATCAGCCTGAAGCCCGTGGTGACCGGGCTGTCGAAACCGATCGGAGTCTCCAGCGCACCCGGCGACCCCCGTCTCTTCGTGATTGGGCAGGGCGGCCAGATCGTCATCGTCAGCGGCGGCAAGGCGAGCGGCGCATTCCTTGACATCTCCGGCCGAGTCTCCTGCTGTGGCGAGCGAGGGCTCCTCGGCCTTGCCTTCCACCCGCGATACGCCTCCAATGGGCGGTTCTTCGTCCGCTACACCGACCGGGCCGGTGACCTGCGCGTCTCCGAGTTCCACGTCGGCGCGAACCCGAACGTCGCCGACGCTTCCTCCGAGAAGATCCTGATGACCATTCCGCACCCGACCTATGCCAATCACAACGGCGGGCGAATCGAGTTCGGTCCGGACGGCTATTTGTACATCGGGACGGGCGACGGTGGCAGTGGCGGCGATCCGCACGGTCACGGCCAGAGCTTGAGCACATGGCTCGGCAAGTTGCTCCGCATCGACGTGGACGGGTCGTCCGGCAGCCTGCCCTACGCCATTCCCGCGAGCAACCCGTTCGCCGGCCAGTCGGGCAAGCTCGGCGAGATATGGGCCTACGGCCTGCGCAACCCCTACAGCTTCAGCTTCGATCGCCAAACCGGCGATCTCTGGATCGGCGACGTCGGCCAGGACCTGTGGGAGGAGGTGGATCGAGCGACGGTGTCGGATGGAGGTGGCCGCGGCCTCGACTACGGCTGGAACGTGATGGAAGGGAACCACTGCTACAACCCCTCGTCGGGCTGCATCAGGTCAGGCCTGACGCTTCCCCTGGCCGAGTACGAGCACGGCGCCGGCGACTCGACCGGCTGCGCCATCATCGGCGGCTACGTCTACCGGGGCAGCGAGCGCCCGCAGCTGGACGGTCGCTACTTCTTCGGCGACGAATGCAGCGGCCGCGTCTGGGATCTCGACGCCGCCGGCCCCGCGCCGCAGACGCCGCAACTCCTGCTCTCGTCGGGCGTGAACATCACCGGCTGGGGCCAGGATGCCGGCGGCGAGCTGTACGTCGTCGGCCTGAACGGGACCCTCTACCAGTTGGGCTGATCCGCTCCCGCCCGGACGGGGGGTTGTCGGCCGCTCGCCGCGGCCCATCCAGCGCGGCCGCCGCGGGTCAGGCGGCCTGGTCCAGGGCCGCCTGCAGGGATTGCTGGTAGGCCATGCTCGTATAGGTCGCACCAGAAATGGTGTCCACCCGGGCGCTCTGCGCCTGAAGGACCTCGCTGCGCAGCTGCGGCGCGGCGTACCGGCTGACCTGCGACGAGTGCCCGCCGCTCGGGAGCTGCAACGTCTGGACGTCGGTGATCTTCCCGTTCTGCAGGGTCACCTGGACCTGGACGTTGCCGAAGGGGGTCTGGACGGTGGAGCCGGTCAGCTGACCCGTGTAGGTGCCCTTGGCGACGCTCGTACCGGCATTGGCGCCCGTGCCGGCATTGGCGCTCGTGCCGACATTGGCGCTCGCGCCGCCTGCCCCGCTCGCGGGCGCCGGGGCGCTCAGCCCGGCCGTGTCCGGTGTCTTGAAGCTCAGGAGCAGAGCCAGTGCGACGGTCGTCAGGAAGGTGCCTGCCAGAGCTCGTTTGGGCATTCCTATTTCTCCTCGGCCTCAGAACGAGAAGCGTTCGTAGTGGATCTGCGCGGACGGGATGCGGAGCCAGCGCAATCCGCTGAGGACGCGTTGCATCATCCCGGTCGGCCCGCAGAGGTAGATGTCGCGCTCGTGAAGATCGGGGACGAGGCGGCGGAGCGCCCGCGGTTCCAGCGGATCGATCGGCATCTCCGGCGATCCACGCCGCCCCAGGAGGTAGTGGACGGTGGCGCCGCGCAGGCTGGCCAGCTGATCGAGTTCCTCACGGAAGACGACGTCTTGGGGGTTGCTGGCTCGGTACACCAGGGTCAGATTCCCGCGCGATGCCGGCAACCCCTCGAGCAGCGCCCGGAGAGGTGTGATCCCGATTCCGCCGGCGATCATGAGGACGCGCGCCTTCCTTCGAGACAGACCGGTGAAGGTTCCATATGGGCCTTCGAGCATCACCGGCGTGCCGACCCGCATGCGCTGTAGCTTGCCGGTCTGGTCGCCGAGCTCCTTGATGGTGAAGCGAAGATATCGGCCGTTCGGGGCGGCTGAGATGGAGAACGGATGGGCCTTGTACCAGCCGTCCGCGGTGAGGAAGCGAAGGCGGAACCACTGGCCGGCGCGGACGGGGAGCTGGTCGAGGTCGCGACCGGTCAGGTAGAGCGACGCCACTCCCGGAGCCTCAATGACCACGTTGGCGACGCGGAAGCGGTGCCGCCACGAGGCCGCGACCGGCTGGCCGAACCGGAAGGTCAGAAGAGTCCCGAACGCGACGACGTACAGGGCGATCCAGTATGCAGATGCGAGCTGGTCAGTGGTGAAGTCGACCCCGACGAAGAGCTGATGGAGGAAGCCGAGGGCGATCGCCAGGTACGTGTAGAGATGGATGGCGTACCAGGTCTCGTATGAGACTCGCCGGCGTGCGGCCCGGACCGAGCTGATGGCGACGAAGATGAAGAGCCCCAACGATGCGGCCGACCAGAGGACGTACGGGTACGTCGTCAAGAGCGCGAATGCCTCGTCCACCGGGGAGCTGTTGACTCCCATCCCGAACCCGACCGTGGTGAAGATGGCGTGGCAGACCAGGAGCCAGATCGCGCCGAACCCGACCCAGCGGTGGGCATCGGTGATGCGGTCCTGGCCGAAGACCTGATCGAGCCACGGACTGCGCGACATCAGGATCAGTTGGATCAGAACCAGGTATGTCCCATAGAGAGCGCACAGCTCGCCGATCGCAGTGAAGATGCCGCCGGGCGTCGACAGTTGGCGGAGATTGCCGTGACGGATCCACATGCCGGCGATCAGCAGCCCGTTGCCGACCAGTACGGCGTAGATGTCGTTGGCCTGGACGGGCCAGATGCGCGGCAGCGGCACGCGACTGGCCTTGCGAGGCGGGGCTGCCGACCTGGCCTGGGTGCGGATGCCATAGATGCCGCTCATCTTGGGTGGTCTCTACTCTCCCGGTTCCCTGCTGTGCGGGCGGGCGCCCAGCACACCCGCCTGTTCGGCACTGTGGCGTCGGTCCACGCAGGAATTGCGAGATCCATGATTGGGGCCGTTCCTGTAACACAGCTGAAAACCCGGCGGGGCCACTATGGACATACCGTGGAGGCCGCGTGGAGGATTCGCCGAGGCGAGCCGACGGGATGCACCCGCTCCGCCGGGATGCAGCCGCTCCGCCGGGATGCAGCCGGCGCATCGCAGCGGTGCCCAGATTGACACGCGACGCGGCGCCTCCAACACTTGGATGAGGCCGAGGCCCAGCGAAGCTGCCTGCTTGCTCCCGCCTCGACCGACGTCCCTGGAGGAGATCGATGTCGCGAATAGCCGGCTGGCTTCGCCCGTCCACCATCGCCTACGCACACTGCGACGTTCCGTGCGGCATCTACGACCCGCATGCGGCCGAGCTTGCCGCTCGCACCGTCGCCCGAATGGTCGAGCTGATCGGCCAGCTGCCCAAGGAGAACCCGACCGAGGCGGACCGGCTCAAGTTCGTCCGCTGCGTCACGGTCAAGGAGCAGCACGCCGAGATCGTGAAGCACGAGATCGGGGTCATCTGGAGCGACTACTTCAAGCCCGAGCACGTGGAGCGCTACCCGGATCTCCACGACCGAACGTGGAAGATCCTCAAGCTCGCCAGCAAGAACAAGCAGACCATCGACGCCGGGGCTGCCGCCGAGCTCGAGGCCGCGGTCAAGGAATTCGCCGACATCTTCTGGTCGACGAAGAAGTGACGTCCGAGCGATCGGACGAGTCGAGCGCCGCAGGCCAGCCCTCCGTCATCTATCTCCCGTGACAGATGCGTGGCGCCGCCTGCGCGCCGGCCTGTGGCGCGTCGCCGTGGCCGAGGAGAGCATGGCCCCTGCCCTCACCGCCGGGGATTGGCTGCTCCTTGACCCTACGCCGACCCGCTGGCCGCGGCGCGGCAGCCTGGTGGTCTTCCACGAGCCGGAGAGCAGCCTCCTGGCCATCAAGAGAGTGGCCGCCGGTCCGGGCGATCGCGTCCGCATCTCGGCGGGGATTCTTCATCTGGGCCTCGACGAGGCCTGGCTGCTCGGCGACAACGGCGCCCTGTCCATCGATTCGCGCCGCTACGGCCCGGTGGCGTTGGAGGCGCTGGTGGGACGAGCGTGGTTCCGCTACGCCCCGGCGTCACGCATAGGTCTGATCCCGCGGGGCCCGGGGCGCGACCCAGGCGGACCCCGGCCTGAGCAGCGGGCCTAGACTGTCCGGCCTAGGTGACAATCCGCCTCCGGCGCGAAGCCGCCATCCGAGTCAGCTTCTCCCCATCAACTCGCGCGCCGCCAGCTCGATCATCGCGTGGTCGCGCGGCAGCAGGTCCTGCAGAATGATCCGGTCCGCGCCCGTCGCGGCGAACCGAGCCGCCATGGCCCGGGCCTGATCGGGCGTACCGATGATCCAGCGCGGCCGGTGCTCATCGAGCCAGGCCGACGCGTCCGCTCCAGCCTGTCCGATCGTCGCCAGCAGGTCGCGAACGCGCCGCTCGAACTCGGCCTGATCGGCCCCGATCATGAACCCGACCATGACGGACCTGCGCATCGTGGCGGGATCCCGGCCGATCTTGCGGCACTCGTCGTCCAGCTGGGCGAACTTCTCCGTGCACAGCTCCGGGCCGGCCGTCGACATGTTGTACTCGTCCGCGAAGCGCGCCGCCAGTCGAAGCGACCGCGGCCTCCCCTCGCCTCCGACGATGATCGGCGGGCGCGGCCGCTGGACCGGCTTGGGGTGGAACGAGGCCGATTCGACTCGAACTTGGGCGCCCTCGAACGACCAGCCGTCCGGCTCTTCCCAGAGTCCGTGCAGGATCGCCAGCTGGTCCTCCAGGAGATCGGCTCTCAGCTTGATGTCGGGGAAGGCCAGGCCGAGCTGCTTGTGCTCCACCTCGTTCCACCCCGCCCCCACGGCTACATCTATGCGCCCCCCGCTCATCTCGTCGACCGTCGTCACGACCTTCGCGAAGGACCCGGGGTGGCGAAACGTCACGGGCGATACGAGGGCGCCGAGGCGAATGTGCGTCGTTTCGCGGGCGATTCCGGCCAGGACCGTCCAGGCGTCGGTAGTCGGGCTGTCGTCCGGGCCCGGAAAGCTGCGGTAATGGTCCGACCGAAAGAACGTCTCGAACCCGAGGCGTTCGGCCAGGCGAGCCAGCTCGAGCTGCTCGTCGTAGGAGAGTCCCTGCTGGGGCTCGATCATCAGACAGAATCTCATCGCGACCTCCGGGCATCTTTGGCCGGCCTGACCGAACCTCGGGCGATCGGCGTGAGAATGATGGCTCTCCGTGAGGAGGAACGCATGTACTGATGCAAGAATCTTCCTGGCCCGCTAGACTCGGCGAGTCCGTCGGTCAAGGGGCCCGATGGCCCTCTCCGACGGCGTCGCTGTTGACCATACCTTCAGGCGGGCCGGCCCCCCCTCACCGGCCCGCCTTCTTCTTTGCCCGCGACGTGCGCGGCCGCCTCCCGTGACGGAAGCGGCATACTTCGGCGATGGCCGAGAAGCTCAGCCCACCGAACCCGCCGCTCAGTGACGGCGTGATCTCGCTGCGACCCTTCCGCGCGGACGACGCACCCGACATCACGGCCGCCTGTCAGGATCCGGAGATCCAACGCTGGATCCCGATCATCCCCGTGCCCTATACCGAGACCGACGCGCGGCGCTTCGTCCTCATGACGCTCCAGGCATGGCACGACGGAACGGGCTACGAGTTCGCGGTAGCGGACGCGGCGACCGATCGCTACCTCGGCTCGGTCGGGCTGCACCTGGGGCCCAATCCGCGGCGCCACGCCATCGGATATCTGGTGGCGCCCGAAGCTCGAGGCCGCGGAATCGCAACCAGGGCCATCCGCCTCGTGACGAGGTGGGCCTTCGAACGCCTGGCAATCGAGCGTCTGGCCCTGTGGACGCTTCCCGGCAACGTGGCATCTCAGGCCGTCGCCGAGAAGGCGGGCTTCCGCTACGAGGGGCTGGTCCGAAACTGGGAATCCGACCGCGACGACCGGCCGATAGACGCGGTCATGTTCTCCATGACGCCCGAGGACCTGGCCGACGCGGCCGAGAATCCGGCCGAGGGCCCGGCCGATGCCGAGGGCCCGGCCGATGCGACCGAGGACGCGCCTGGGCCGCGCCGGCCGCCGTCGCCGCGGAATCGCATTTCGGGCGCCCCGCCCATCGCGCGCTACCCGCGCGAGCTCCGAGCCGCCGGGACGCGTGCGGCACCGTTCGTCGAGATCGCCGCCATCTCGGACCTGACCCCCGGGTCGATGCGACGCGTCACGCTGGCAGACCTCGACCTGCTGGTGGCCTGGACGGCTGACGGGATCGTGGTCACAGACGATCGCTGCCCGCACATGTCGGCGCCGCTCTCCATCGGGGAGCTCGCGGGCTGCGTGGTCGCCTGCCCGCTTCACGAGGGCCGCTTCGACCTGCGTTCCGGCGAGACCGTCCAGATGCCCACGACGGGCGGCCTGGACGCCGACGGCCTGTACCACTCGCCGTGGTCTCCATCAGGGGCGCCGGCCAATCCCGAGCCGCCGTCCAGGAAGCTGGCGGCGCGCCGCCTAACCCGCGTCAACCGGCTCCGCTACTACCCGACCCGTACCCGCGACGGGCGCCTGGAGGCGCAGCTCCCGATCCTGCCCGAGTAGCCGGCCCCGGCCGTGCCCGGCTTCCGCCGGGTTCGCCGACCGCCGCTATCCGGACGCTGCGGTCCCGCTGCTGGTTCGCGCCGCGGTCTCGATCTCCTCGGCCCGCTGGGTGAAGCCGGCCGTCAGCATCCGGCAGGCTTCGTCCATGTCGTCGGTGCACTGGAACAAATCCAGGTCCTCGACCGCGATCGCCCCGCGTGACGCTGTCTCGCTGCGCAGCCACCTGAGCAGGCCGGTCCAGTACTCCTTCCCAATCAGCACCACCGGGAAGTGCTTGATCTTGCCCGTCTGGATGAGCGTCAGCGATTCGAAAAGCTCGTCGAGCGTCCCGAACCCGCCGGGGAAGATCGCAAACGCGTCGGCGTACTTCACGAACATCATCTTGCGGGCGAAGAAGTAGCGGAACTCGACGGCCAGATCGACGTAGGCGTTGACCGCCTGCTCGTGCGGCAGCTCGATGTTGCAGCCGATCGAGAGCCCTCCGGCATCGTGACAACCCCGGTTCGCCGCCTCCATGATCCCGGGCCCGCCGCCGGTGATGACCGCGAAGCCCTCCTTCGCCAGCAGGCCCGCCAGCTTTCGGGCCTTGGCGTAGTACGGGTCGCCCTCCTCGACGCGCGCCGAACCGAAGATCGTCACCGCCTTGCCGATGCTGGCCAGGGCGTCGAAGCCCTCCACGAACTCGGCCAGGATGCGCAGCGAGCGCCACGGGTCCGAGTCCAGGAAGGCCGGCCGGGCGCCCGTGTCGAGGAGGCGTTCGTCCTCGGTACGGGCATGCGTCGTCAGAATCGCCGCGGCCTTTGGCTGGTAGGTCACGCGGCCGCTGCGGCGGCGCTCGTGGGTCACGTTGGCGTCGCCGTTGACCCCTCCGTTGCCGGCGCCACTGCCGGCGCCACTGCCGGCGACGGGCGACGGAGCCGCGTTCGGGGCGGGCCGTTCAGACGTGTCGGGGGCCTGCTGAGGCGTGGGCCTCTTCTTCTTGGACGGCCGCTCGCCGTCCTTGTCGCTCTTTGGCCTAGAACGTGGCATCAGTCCCTCCTGGTCGTACGGCAGAGAATGCCACGGCGGCGGCAGCGCTGCGCGGGCGACTCCTTGCAGGTCGGCCGGCCGGCGCCGCATGTCGGCCTCCGACCGAAGACCTTCACGACCCGGGCGTGCGCGCCAGCCATGCCTTCCACGTCGAATCTGCCGGACCGGCCGTGAGCGCGTCGCCGAAGCGGACCAGCGGCAGCCGCAGCAGCCCGTTGTTGGCGAGCAGCCGCTCCACGATCTCGTCGTCGCCGAGACGCATGTAGCCCAGGCCCAGATCCTTGTACTGGCGGCCGTCCGTGTCCAGCAGCGCGGCGGCGCCCAGCCGCTCCACGAACCGGCGCAACTCCCCCGGCGCGATGGGTTTGCGGCGCAGATCCACGTACGCGACGTTGACGCGGCGCTCCTTGAAGAAACGCAGCGCCGTCTGAGTGGGTCGCGAGTCGGCGAGCCCGAAGAGCTGGACGGTGGGACCCTGCGGGACTGGCATCAACGACAGATTAGCGGTCAGGGAGAAGCTGAGGGCAGGGGTGCCGCCGAGAGCGGAGTCTGGGACTCCTATAGGCCGGCGCGAATCCTGTTTGTTGCGGTTTGCCAATACCAGTTGCGCAGAGGGCGGATCTGGCGCCGACACCCCGGCACACAGCCCTCAAGCGGCTGATCAACCGCTCGCGGCACGCTCCCGACTGACCCGCGTAGTGCCGCGGCACGCTCCCGACTGACCCGCATAGTGCCGCGATGTCGGTCCTGGGACTGAACGTCGGATCGGGTCGTCGTTTGCGCAAATACCATTTGCATACCGCACTGTCTGCGGCCGCCCCGCGCGCCCTCCCCGCCCCCTCCGAGCCGCCCCCGCACCCGCCGCCCCGCGCGCTCACCGCGCCGACGATCGGCCACTCACTGCGCCACTCCACTCCCCTCGATCGTCCGCGCCGGGTACCATCCACCAAGGAGGTGCGGCGTGGTCTGGTTCACAGTTCAGCTCGATGACAAGCCCGGGTCCCTGGCGAAGCTGGCGGCCGCCCTCGGCGACCGGGGCATCAACATCACCGCCATAGTCGGGATCGCCGAGGACACGAACGGTGCGCTCATGCTCGCCACGAGCGACGCGGCCGGAACCCGCAAGGCTTTCGACGGGCTCAAGCTCGCCTTCGAGGAGCACGATCCCGAGGCCGGCCTGACCCTCGACGACATGTCTCGCGCCACCGGGCTGACCGGCCGCGGCATGAGCGCCGGGAGCTAGGCGAGATGCCCCGCTCGGAGCACAGCTCCCCCACCATCGCCGTTCGCCTCGACTTCGCCGACCGGCCGGCCGAGATCCCGGAGATCGCAGCGCAAGTGGCCGCGGCCGGCGGCACCGTTCGGACGCTCAGCACGGTTCGCCGCTGGATCGATGCGCAAGCCGGTCCGCTGGTCGAGGTCGAGCTTGAGGTCGAAGGGCTAACGGAATTGCAGGTCACCGGCCTCCTCGATCGGATGCCTTCCATTCGAGGCTGCCGCATGACCAGGGCCCTGGACAAGGTCTTCGGCAAGCGGCTGATCGTCATCGGCGGCGGGGCGCAGATCGCCCAGGCCGTCCTCGGCGCCGTCAGCGAGGCAGACCGGCACAACATCCGCGGCGAGAAGATCTCCGTCGATACGATCCCGCTCGTTGGGGAGGCGAACCTGGCCGCGGCGGTGCGGGCCGTGGCCGACCTGGACCGTGCCCGCGCGCTTCTGCTGGCCGGCTCGATCATGGGCGGCGACATCACCAGGGCCGTCCAGGAGATCCAGCAGCTCGGCATCCCGGTCATCGCCCTGAACATGGTCGGCTCGGTCACGGACGTGGCGGACCTGGTGGTCACCGACCCGGTCCAGGCCGGAACGATGGCGGTCATGGGGATCGCCGACACTGCCAAGTTCGACTTCGCCCGCCAGAAGGGCCGCCGCTACTAGCCGGCGGACGCCGGGGAGAACAATGGCCGACCGGCCGTTTCTGGCCCAATCGAGCAAGCCGAACGACGAATCGCTCCAGGCCGCGCTCGGACCCGCCTACGGCGGCTATCGGGCGATTCTCGGCCACACGACGGCGTTCGCCCGGGACTGGACCTTCACCAGGACCGGCGGATGGATACTCAAGATCCACGATCGAAAGAAGGCCTTGCTCTACCTGATACCGCTGGACCAGGGGTTCAGAATGAGCATGGCCATTCGCGAAAGCGAGCGCGAGGCCATGCTTCGCGACCCGGAGCTTGTGTCCGTGCATGAGGCGATCTCTTCCGCCAGGAAGTACCCGGAAGGCTTCGCCCTCGTGTTCGACGTGGACGGCCAGTCGGCGATCGGGCCGGCTGAGTTGCTGATCACGAAGCTCATCGCAGAACGGGCGTAGGAGCAGAGCTGGATGCGCATCGCAACCTGGAACGTGAACTCGCTCAAGGCCCGCATGGAGCGGGTCGAGGAGTGGCTTGCCCAGCGCGAGCCGGACGTGCTGCTGATGCAGGAGACCAAGCTCGCCGACGAGGCCGCGCCCGAGATGCCGTTCCGGATGGCCCGCTACGAGCTGCTCCACCACGGCGAGGGACGCTGGAACGGCGTTGCCATCGCCAGCCGCGTGGGGCTCGCGGACGTCGTCACGAACTTCGGCGACGGGCCCGTGCGGCGCTCCCCGGGGACCGATACCGGCACAACGGCCATAGCCGACGCGCTCGAAGCCGAGGCGTCCGAAGCCTCGGCCGACGAGGCTCGAATGGTCTCTGCCGTCTGCGGCGGCGTGCGCGTCGTCAGCATCTACGCTCCGAACGGACGCGCCCTCGACACGCCCTTCTATCGAGCCAAGCTGGCCTGGTTCGAGCGCCTCGCCCGCTGGCTGCGGGAGACCTGCGACCCGGCCCAACCGCTAGTGATCGGCGGCGACTTCAACGTCGCGCCGGAGGACGCGGACGTCTACGACATGGCGCACTTCGTAGGCTCTACGCACGTCTCCGAGCCCGAACGAGCGGCGGTGGCCGCGCTGCACGACTGGGGCCTGGTGGACGCGTACCGTCTGCACCACCCGGAACCCGGCAAGTTCTCATGGTGGGACTACCGGGCCGGCAACTTCCATAAGGGCCTGGGGATGCGCATCGACCACCTGTACGTGACCCGTTCCGTGGCGGACCGCTGCATCGCCGCCGAGATCGACCGCGACGCCCGCAAGGGCAAGCTCCCCTCCGATCACGCCCCGGTCTACATCGACCTGGCCGACTGAGGGCAACTTCTACTTGGCCACCATGATCAGGGCCGCCGTCAGAGCCGTGAACGCCTCCTGGCTCATGCCCTTGCCTGTGGCAATCCAGGACGGGTTCTCTCCGGCATCGAAGTAGACCGCGAAGTCGGCGTCGTCGAGCCCATTGACGAGCACGCCCTCGAGGTTGCCGAACATGGCCGTCCCGATCGGCGTTCCCGCCTGGCACTCAGCGAGGGTGCCCTGACAGATCTTCCCTTCCAGCAGCGTCAGCTCCTCCCCGGCGGGCCCGCGGTAGGTCGCACTCAGGAGCGTGGTGCCAGACTCGTCGCCGGCCATGGAGACGCGCTGCCAGCCCGCGGGCAAGACCGCGCAGTAGACACCGAAATCCGTCCCCATCGACGCCGCCTTGAAGGAACCCGGGCCATCCGCCTCACCGGTGCATTCGATTGGCGGATGCCAGAGGAGCGGGTAGGGCGTCGGCGAAGGGGTCACCATGAGCTGACCCGCGTGTACGATCAGCGTGGACGGCCAGGAGCCGCCATCGAACAGGTCGCGATACCCCACGGGCTGGGCAAGCTTGATCGTCACGGGCGTCGGGGGCGTGCCGGGGCAGGTCGCAAAGCCCTCCAACGATCGAACCGCCAGCGTCACCACGACCTCGCCGTCGCGATACTGGACGTTCTGCACGACCCGGCCCTCGGCGCTCTCGAAGCTGTGGCAGGCCACCCATTCGACCAGGACGTGGAGTTCCGTGGCGCCGGCCGAGTACGGGAGCGCGGGATCGAGCGTCCACCTTGCGGCGTCGTATCCTGCCGGTGGGACGGCCATCATCGGGCACCCGAAATCGCTGGGGAAGAGGTCCGGACCTGGAGTGAAGGCACCGGGAGCCTGGCCGAAGCAGGAGATCCGCCCCGTCAGCTCGTAGTCGTTGGCCGTCCCAGAGCCGGACGGATGCCCGGCCGAAGGGCCGCGCAGAAGGCCGACGGCCAGCCCTCCTGCGCCGACCGCCAGGACAATGGCGACGGCGGCGAGGGCTGGCAGGGCGCCCGTGCGCATCCGCGACCTCATCAGGGGCCTAACGCGCAGCACGTGGGCATCGCCCTTAACCGGCGCCGCCAGCGGCTCGTCGTAGGTTCGTTCGTCGGATGGTCGACGCTTCAGCGCCGCTTCGATTCGCTCGTCAGCGTTCATCGTTCCACCTCATCGTGGAGACGCCGCCGCAGGGTCGCGAGACCGGTGGACGCGTGGCCGCGGGCGGCACTGGGGCTGATCGCAAGGGTCAAGCCGATCTGCTCGTATGACATGTCTGCCCGGAAGTGCAGATATAGGACGGCGCGTTGACGCTCCGGCAGCCTGTCGACCGCTTGCCAGACAGCATCGACCTCCGCGCCCGTCGCGGGGTCGCTGCCCTCGCGCCCCCGATCGGCCGCGCCCGCTTCGAAGCCGAGCCGCTCGACCACGCGGCGCACTCGCCCCTTCAGCCGATGACTGTCCACCGCGAGCCGGTACAGCACCCGAAATGCCCAGGCACCGGGATCCGCAATCTCCGCGCCGGATTCGAGTTCGCGCCAGAGCCGCAGCATCGTCTCCTGGACGGCATCGGAGGCGTCCTCGTCCCCAAGCCCAAGCCTTCGGGCAAAGCCGAACATCTCCTGCGAGCGGCGCCCGTACAGCCAGTGCACCGTTAGCTCGCCGCCGACTTCCGAAGCCGTCCCCGGTTCGGTGGCCTCCGCCGGGAGCAATCGATCGATCATCACACCCTACAGACGCAGCTGCACCCCAGAACGCTCGGCTGAGATTCTCCAGGCGCCGGCTGCAACACTAGTCGAGGGCGCCAGGGAAGGACTTCTCGTTCGCGAGAATGCGCCCAATCGCGATCCGCCGGCCGTCGACACCCTCCACGACGAACTAGCAGCCGCTGACGGGGCGGCGCCCCGGGGTTCCTAGGAAGCGGCTGGCGAGGCCGGAGGCGGTGTCAGCTGACCGGGCTGCGGGATGTTGAGGTACGACCCGATCTTCAGGGTGTAGGGAGGCGCCAGATCCGGGTTCGCCTGCAGCAACTCCGACGATTTCAGGCCGAACTTCTTCGCGATCTTCGTGACGCTGTCGCCGGCCAGGACCTTGTACTGCTGATAGCTCGCCTGCGGCACGGGCGAGCTGCTGCTTTGGCTGCTGACGCTCGACGGCGACGCCCCCGGACTGTGCGAAGGCCCAATCGAGTAACTGGCCACGGGTGACGCCGAGGGGCTCACGACCGCGACATTCCCCCCGCGGCCCATCAGAGCGGGCAGAGCCACCAGCACGAGCAAGACCACGGCCACGCCGATCCCCACGAGGATAGGGGGCCACAAGGCCCACATCGGCTTGCGTGCTTCGCGACCTCGTAGCCGCGGGAAGTCGTAGGTCGTCGGGGGCTTCTCCCAGGCAGGATATCTCGGGCTGCGGCGTGTCGTCGAACCGTTCGACACCTTGAAGAAGGGGGGTGGCACGCTCGGAGCCGGCGGGGCGCCAGCTTGCGTTACGGGCCGGAACGCCTGACGCTCGCGACGCGCATCATCGCCGGAATCCGAGGCACCCAGGGGCTCGGAACGGAGTCGTTCGTCGGCCGGCGGGCGCCTCTTGCGCGTCACGTTCCCTTCGTCGCGATTCACCATTCATCCTCGTCGTGGCGGCGCCTCCGGGTCCCAAGCCCGGTGACGGCATGGCTTGATTGCTGCGCTGGAACCATCCCAGGGGCAAGGCCGATCTGCGACTAGGGTAGACCAGACGGGTCTGGAAGGTTCGGGTTGGCGCGGCTGCCTCATGCCTAGCGGGCAAGCTTGCCGGGGCCGAAACGCTCAGACCATTCCTCCCGTACCCGGCGGGTGAGCTCCGAGACGGGCTGCCGCCTCGAGCGACACATCAGACGAGGGCGCCTCGGAAGAACCTTTCTGGCTCGCGAATGCGCCCGATCCCGATCAGCCGGCCGTCCACGTCTTCGACCAGGAACTCGTAGGCGCCGTACGGCGTCATCGCCGGTTCAGCCAGGATTCGGGCGCCCTTCGCCTTCAGCTCGGCGTGCATGACGTCCACGCCTTCGAGGGTGTCCGGGTCGAGGTAGATGTCGAACCCGGCGCCGTAGCGCACGCGATTGGGTTGGAACTCACCGCGCTTGGCCTGGACCAGCAGGATCTCGACGCTGTCGCGGTAGATCGCCGCGAACGCTTCCTCTGCGTCGTAGTGCTCCACGACCGTGAAGCCGAAGACGTCGCGGTAGTAGTCCGCAGTCCGCCGCACCTCGGGTGTGACGAAGACCGCCGCGGCGTTGTCGAGCTTGGCCCTGTTCACCATGACACCTCGCAAGCGCGACGCCTTCGCAGCCTGCCGGCGGGAACGTCGCGAACTCTCGGACGAAGATTCTCTCGCACCGCAAGCCGCGCGCGCATTCGGCGACGAGATGGCAGTATGAGCGCATGGAAATCCACTTCCTCGGCGCCGCCAACACCGTCACCGGATCTCAGTTCCTGCTGATCACCGAGCGAGCCAGGGTGCTCGTCGATTGCGGCATGTTCCAGGGCGGCCCGCATGAGGTCGTGCGCAACCACGTGCCCCTGGCCTACGACCCGACGAGCCTCGATGCGATCATCCTGACTCACGCGCACCTGGATCACTGCGGCCTCATCCCGCACATCGTGGCCGAGGGATTCAGCGGACCCATCTACGCCACCCGAGGCACGATCGAGCTCGCCGCTGTGGTGCTGCTGGACTCGGGCAAGCTCCAGGACGAATACGCCAAGCGCCGCCGCCACTGGGCCGCCAAGAACCCGGAGAAGGCCGCGCTCGAGGACCAACGCGAAGCGCAGGCGATCGAGGAGCAGGGGCAGCTGGCGGAGCAGGAAGAGGCGGCTTCGACCTCGGCCCCGGCTTCGTCCACGGCCGCCCTGGCGCCGACCGCGGCCTCGTCCACGGCCGTCCTGCACCCCGGCGACCTCACGCCGGACGGGCATGTCGTGGCCTCCGGACTGGACGAGCTGGCCCTCGGCGACGAGCAGGGCATGGGCACGCGGATGGGCTTTCCGCCGGTCGGGCATCCCAATCACGAGGCGGCCCTGGCCGGCAGCCCCATGAACCCGAACCTCATCCTCGAGGAGCCGCTGTACGACCAGGCCCAGGCGCAGGACTCGCTGTCACGCTTTCGGCCGGTGGAGTACGAAGCCTCGGTCGCGGTCGCGCCCGGGATCACCGCCGTGTACCACGATGCCGGCCATATTCTCGGCTCGGCGATCGTGGAGCTGCACATAGATGCCCAGAAGGACGCCCCGGCCAGGACCCTCGTCTTCTCGGGCGACCTGGGCCGCACCGGTGCCCCGATCCTGCGCGAGCCAACCGTCCTTCGCGAGGCGGACTACGTCCTGGTCGAATCGACCTACGGCGGCCGTGAGCACGAGCCCGAGGAGGAATCGCTGGATCACCTCGCCGGGGCCGTCAAGGATGTCGTGGCCCAAGGCGGCGTGCTGCTCATTCCGTCTTTCGCGATCGGTAGAACTCAGGAGGTCGTCTGGGCGCTCCAGCACCTCCTCGACGCCGGCCGAATCCCACCGGTCAAGCTCTACC
>JBEKPL010000030.1:0-27187 GCA_049520815.1 Candidatus Limnocylindrales bacterium | reverse complement strand
CAGGCCGACGGTGCTGCCACTAGTCCAACCCCACGCGCTGCCCTTCTCGATTGAAAGCAGCAGGCACACAAGTCCAACCAGCAAGAGCAGAGCACCCAAGAGGTCGACACGTCCTCGGGCCCGAGAAGATGTCTCGGGAACGTAGATAGCGACCCCTGCCACGGCTATCACAGCGAGGATGAACGGCAGCCAGAAAAGCCAGTGCCACGAGAGGTGGTCAACGATCGGGCCACCGAGAACGATGCCGAATGCGGCGCCGATGCCAAAGATCGCCGACAGCAGTCCAACTGAGACGCCGACATGCTCGGCCGGCAGTTCATCGCGGGCGATGCCGATCGATAGCGGCAGGATGCCGCCCGACGCCCCCTGCAGGACGCGACCGAGGATGAGGATGGCCATGCTGTCCGCCAGCGCCGAGACGACCGTTCCAACTGCGAGCAGGCTCAGGATCACGAGCAAGACGCGACGTCTTCCGAACATGTCGCCGAGACGGCCGCCAATCGGAGCGGCGACTGCGGACGCGAGCAGGTAGGCGGTTAGCACCCAACTGATATCCCCGGAGGACGCCTTGAGGTCGCTGGCGATCGCCGGAAGGGCAGGCGCGACCAGCGATTGCAGGACGGCGGCTACGAGGCCTGCAAGCGCGAGCGAGCCGAACACGAGTGCTGGCTTCGCCCGCGGCGTAGCCCGAGTCCTAGTGCCGCTCGACGCTGCGGACGCAGTCGCCTCGTCAACCATGTTGCTCTCCACGTGGTAAGTCAGCGGGTGTTTACTTATGCGATGCTAGCTAATACCTGGCACACTTGTCAACGACTGTTTACTCATGGCCCAGTGGTCCCCAGCTGAAGGTTGGAACAATGGCTGACTCAGGCAGTCGGACAACGGTTTCTACGGCAAGCCGTGGCCGCAAGCGAAATGCCGCTACGACCAGGACGAACCTGCTGTCGGCAGCCCGCCGGCGGTTCGTCACCCTCGGGTTCGATCGGACGACGACGCGGGATGTTGCTGGCGACGCCGGAGTCAACGTCGCACTGATCAACCGCTACTTCGGTTCCAAAGAGGGCCTGTTCGAGGCTTGCCTGGAAGAGCCAACGTCCCCGAGGCTCGCCCTGATCGCGGACGGCAAGACTATCGCCGAGAACCTGGCCGACCAATTCAAGCAGCTGGATTCGCCCGAGTACGGTCTACAAGTGCCGCTGATGCTGTGGCTCCGGGGGCCCGGCGACGAGCGGGCGGCCGCTCTACGAAGCCGCGGGATGGAGGGATTCGCCGAGGCGATACTCGAGGCTGCCGGTGGGGCTCCCACCCCGGACCGGCGTCTTCGGGCGCAACTCGTTTTGGCACTCGGTTTGGGCGTAGCCACGCTGCGCGCCACGGTCGACATGCAGCCGCTCGCAACGGTCTCCGCGGACGCGCTGGTGGGCCCAGTAGACGATGCCGTGGTGGCCCTACTCGGGCCGATGCCAGCCACAAAGCGTGAGCCTGCCTAGCTGACACGTTTACCCAGCCCGACGCACCCACTGCTCCTTGCCCGCCATCTCGCACTCGAGCCGGAATGGGACATTCAGGTCGCTACGGTCGGTGTGGCTCCTCTCGCCCCGACCACACCTAGCACCAGACCGCATCTGGGCGCGCCCAGACCACGGGCGTTGGGGTCGCGGCTTATGGCCCGCGCCCGCCGTAAGGAGGAGGACGGTCGACCTGTTCACGGTCGATGAGCCACGCGCCGCTGATACTGGCCAGGTGAAGGGACCAGAGGTCGGTTTCCGCGCTGCTTGTGGTGAAGGTCGCAGAGGCCGCCCGACCCCATGGCGACGGAACTGTCGAGACCCCCATCGACCACGTTTCCGCCTGAGCTGTAACCGTGGCGGAGTCGCCCGCGATAGCGATAGCCCTGACCACGATGTTCCGGACTCCGCCGCTGCTCGCGAGGGCGTCAGGTCCATCGGGCCCGTTGTAGTACTCGGCGTCTTGCCGGAGGATGCCGATCTTGCTGGCCAACACGTCGGTAGTGAAGTACTCGGCGAACTTGGCTGTGCCGGCGGTCACCCAGGCGTCGCTGCTCAATCCTTGAGACCTCGCCAGGGCAAACGATGCGCTGCTGGGCACTTCCGATTCCGCGTGGATCGCGGCGGTCACCGTGTCGCAGATCGGCTTGTCATCCGGGCCAGGCGATTGGCACAGCGACGGGCCTATCCAACCCATCGCGTCCGCCACGAACCACAGCCCGAGCACCAGGCCTGCAACGGCGATCACGTCGATGGGCCGGACGAGTCCATTCCGGCCGATCTTCTGTCTGACGGTCATTTCTCCACCCCCCACAGCGCGGTCGAATGACACCTGCTGTAGGCGCCACTTCAGCTCGAACGGCGGCACGTCAGGCCGTTATGGTCAATCTCGGCACCCGAGCCCGTCAAGCCGAGGCCTGGCGCTGCAGGCCGCAAGTTCCAGGGCGCACCTTCACCCTCGTATGGTGTCGGGCTGAATCCTCTCGCCCCGACCATACGTGGGTACGCAGCTGGGCCGGTAGCACCGCTCCCAATCCATGGCGGACCGCGTGCGCCTGAGCGAGGCGATCGCCTCCTCCGTCCCCAGCACCTCGATCCGATCGAATGGGGCCGTAGCGAGCATCTGGCGGCGAGGCGGTCGCTTACTGGAACGGCAAGGCGCGCGGCATCGGGTCACAGTAGCCAGCTCCAGCACGCGCTGGCTCGGCCGGCTTCGGCCGGCCATCGACGTCGAAAGCGCCGGGGTCGATGGAGGCCCGACCCAGACCCGCACGGCCGTACCGAACAAGCCTGAAGCCGGGTGCTAGCCTGCGCACCGACGAACTCACGCGCGCGAGGCAGGCCTTGGGTCGGACAACGGTGGTGGTCGATCGCGAACAGGCGATCGGAAGGATCGATCGGCGGCTTTTCGGCTCGTTCGTCGAGCACCTCGGCCGGTGCGTGTACGGAGGCATCTACGCTCCCGGCAGCCCGCTCTCGGACTCGAACGGGTTCCGCGAGGACGTCGCGACGCTCATCCGCGATCTCGGGGTGACCGTCGTCCGCTACCCGGGCGGCAACTTCGTCTCCGGCTACCGCTGGGAAGACGGTATCGGCCCACGGGACGCCCGGCCGAGCCGGCTCAACCTGGCCTGGCACCAGACGGACCCGAACACATTCGGCCTACACGAGTTCATCGACTGGACGCGGAAGGTCGGCGTCGAGCCGATGCTGGCGGTCAACCTGGGGACGCGAGGAATAGCTGAAGCGCTCGACCTGCTCGAGTACTCGAACCATCCCGGCGGAACGACGCTCTCGGGCCGGCGGATCGCGAATGGCGCCGCAAGCCCGTTCGGAGTGCGGATGTGGTGCCTGGGGAACGAGCCCGACGGACCGTGGCAGCTCGGCCATAAGACCGCGCTCGAGTACGGGCGGCTCGCGGCCGAAACGGCCCGCGGAATGCGCCAGTTCGACGAGAAGCTCGAGCTGGTCGTCGCCGGCAGCACGGCGCCGTGGCTCCCGAGCTCGGTCGACTGGGATCGGATCGTGCTCGAGGAGACCGTCGAATTCGCCGACTACGTCGCGGTCCACATCTACGTCGAGGAGGTCGAGCGCGACATCCAGACGTTCCTGGCCTCCGGCGTAGAGCTCGACGGAGAGATCGAGCGGGCGATCGCGGCGGCGGACGCGGCGGCAGAGAAGCGCGGCGTCGGCCGCAAGCTCACGATATCGGTCGACGAATGGGGCGTCTGGCGCGACCGCAACCCGAACCCGCCCACGCCCAACGCTTGGCCGGTCGAGAGGCGGATCGGCGAGTCCGTCTACACGGCAGGTGACGCCGTCGTGACAGGAGCCCTCATCGTCTCGCTGCTCAACCACGCCGATCGAGTCGCTTGCGCCTGCCAGTCGCTGCTCGTCAACGCCGGCGCCCCGATCCGCGCCGAAGCCGACGGCGTCTGGCGCCAGTCGATCTACTACCCGTTCCAGCTGGCCTCGCGCCATGCCAGAGGAACGGCCCTCCGAGCGACCGTCGAGGCGCCGGAGATAGAAACGCGGAAGTACGGGCGCGTCTCCGAGATCGACGTGGCCGCGACCCTCGACGAGGAACAGGGCCAGCTCGTCCTCTTCCTGGTGAACCGCAATGCCTCGGAGGCGGCGCGGACGAGCGTCCGCCTGGGGTCTTGGCCGGGCGCGCGGCTCGTGGAAGCGCTCGTCATCGGCGGTAGTGACCCTTGGGAGACGAGCACACGCGAGCACCCCGAAGGCGTCATCCCGCGGAAGCTCGACGAGGCGTCGCTCGACGGCGACTCGCTGGAGGTGGCCTTGCCGGCGGCTTCGTGGAGCGTCGTCCGCCTGGCTACGCGTTCGGCACGGGCTATTTGATGGGGACCGGCAACTCGAAGGACTACGCGATCTTCACCGGCGCCGAGCCGCGCCCAATCAGACAACGACGAAGCCGACCACGTAGGTCTGCACCAGACCGGGCGACTCGTCCGACGGGGGCACGGCCGCGAAGTCGGTTTCGATGACGTAATGGCCGCGGGCAAGAGTCCCGAGGTCGAAGTAGAACGTCCCGCCCCGGCCCGGGTTCACGGGAGTGAGGTCCACCTCTTCCAAGAACGTGCCGTCGGGCGCGACGCGGGTCAGCCAGGCTGCCGCGGCGCCCTGCCCTATGGAGGCCGCGAGAACCGAGTGGGCCGGGTTCACGGCCACGCGGGTCAGGTCGGGGTTGGAGTACCAGCCTTGGCCGTATTCCGACGCGGGAACGCGCATCTCCACGCGCGCCACGACCAGCTCGTGGCACGCGACCTGTTGGACCAGGCCGCAGACCGCCCAGCCACCGGGTGCTGCGGATTCGAAGGCCCGCTCTAGCCTGGAGCTGACACTGTCGGCCTGGAGGTCTGTGGGCACGGGCGTATGCTCGGCTGCCAGTGTGGGCGCCGGCGCGATCGTGCCCAGGCGGTACCCGAACCCGAAGCCGACGAGGAGCCCGACTACGGCGCCGACCAGGGCAACGGACAGCAGAGGCGGAACGTGGCCGGTCGATCGGAGGGGACCCACGTCTATCGGGCCGGTCTGCGACCGTGATGCAGGGTCTCGGTCTGTGTCGTCGGACATTCGGCGGGTGCTCCGCTGCTTGGTCCTACCATCTCCCGTGCTGATGCGGTCGGGGTCCCAGCCACGGTTCGCGCTCCAGGACTGGAGGGGCGTCCTGGCGAGGCTGGCGGAACAGGTTTAGATCATGTGGGCCCCGCGTTCAAGCAGCCACGCGTTCAAGCGATCCTTTCGGGCTGGGCCGTGCGGCCGCCCGCTCCGTGGATCTGGGCGAGCTGCGTCTCGGGCGCCAACCTGCTCTATCTGCTAGCCGAGCACGCCGGCATCAACGCCCGCATCGTAGTCCCCGAGGAGTGGCGCGACCCCGTCGCCGACTCGGCCGACGAGCCGGAGGTCACCGGATAGGCCTCGCCTAGGCCAGCGCCTGCACGACCCGGCTCGGCATGACGATCCGAGTCGTGGGACACGCTACTCAATCCTCTTGGCGCAACCAGTCCAACATACTGTTGTCCCAGTCGCACCGTTCGCGGCAGGATGACTTTCGAGGGCCCCGACCACCCGTCGGCCCCCCTTAGCGACGTGCCGGCGTGGGCGACTGGCATCTACCCGTAATCTCGGCCTCAAGTCTCTTGGCGCCGACTCTGGGCAACTGTCCGTAGACCCTCGGCGACCCAGCCAGGCACGACGATCCGGCATGTGGGACCCGCCGGTTCAAATCCTCTCGCCCCGACCATCGTGATCATCGACGACGAGAACCCGGAGGAGCCGGTCGGGATCGGACATCGAACCGAGAGCTGGCGCGTCCGACACGCCAACCGCAATGGCAGCCCGACCGGACCGCGTTGGGGACTTACGTGGTGGACCTCTCAGCAGTCCTGCACTTGTCGCACAGCGGGCGGCCGTCAGTCCCCGCTCGAACGCTCTCCTCCTTGATCTGTGAGCCGTCCTCACAGTCGGGCCGGTTATGGTACCGCGGATCCGCTTCCTGAGAAGCCGAGTGGTAGGCGGACCAATCCTTCCGTGCCTCTATCCCATGCCGGATCAGATCATCCATCTGAGGACTCCTTGTGCCCTCCGGAAGGTGCCACGCTGGAGCCAACGCCCAGGTGCCTTCATGATCGCCCGCACCAGCGATCGCCGCAAGTGGCCCGCGATCCGCTGGCTCCCACCGTCGGCGATCTCGTTGGGTGCCGGCGGTTCTCGGCTTCGGAAGACAGGCGAGCCGAGCGTTCCGAGGCCGCCTGCCAGGCGACTTGCTCAGACCACTTCGGCCAGGGCCTCTGCGATCCAGGCCGGCACCACTATCTGAGTGGTGGGACAGGCCGGCGCTAATCCTCTCGCCCCGACCATCGAGCACCTAGGGCTCGAGACCCCGGCTGGGCATAGTCCCAACCGAGTTCCGCCCGTCTTGCGTCCGGTTCGGGCAGTCTGTCGAACTCCCATTGCGTCAGCGGGCGATAGCAGCGCGTTGCGGATTGCGCTTGCTCTTGCGTCCTGGGTGGGGTTGCCACACCTGCGAAGTGGGGGCTGGCTGGCTGGTGCTGGCGCGCGGGAGCGGCTAGATTCGGGCTGCTGTCCGGTTTCGCTGCGCCGGTGCTCAACCCCAAAGGAGGGAACCCCTTGTCGATACTCGTGGCCTACGCCAGCAAGCACGGTTCCACGAAGGGAATTGCGGAGCGGATCGCCCATAGACTGGGCGCCGCCGGGCTTGCGGCAGAAGCACTGCCGGTCGCGGCCGTGCGCGCCGTCGAGGGCTATGACGCAGTCGTCCTTGGCAGCGCGCTCTACATGTTCCACTGGATGAAGGACGCGACATCGTTCGCGCGCCGAAACCGTGCCGCCCTCAGCAGCAGGCCGCTCTGGCTGTTCAGCAGCGGGCCGTTCGGACCCGAGACCGTCGACAAGGAGGGCAGGGATCTGCTGAAGGTGTCGGGCCCGAAGGAGATCGAGGAGCTGCGCCGGATGCTCCACCCGCGAGACCACCGCGTCTTCTTCGGCGCCTGGGACCGTCGCAACAAGCCCATCGGGTTCTGGGAGCGGATGGTGCAAGTAATGCCGGCCGGGAGAGCGAGCATGCCGGACGGCGACTTTCGCGACTGGCCGAGTATCGAAGCCTGGGCCGATGGGATAGCCGCCGAGCTGTCCAAGACAGCGCCTGCTTCGCAGACGGCCGCGGGGGCATCAGGCCGATGACGCCCTTTCCTCGGCTCTCGTGAGCCCGGCGCGCACCTTCACCCTCTATGAGTGCAGGGCTGACTCCTATGGCGGCGGCCACGAGGCCCCGCTGCCCGCGAGCACCCTTCGTGCTGGCCCCTCGGACCGCGACAACGGTCGCGTTCCCCGACTATTGCACCGGTGACTTCCTGGAGACTTCGACAACGGCCTGAATACGCTCGGTCTCTACTCGCGGCGGAGAGCTTCCGGATCAGTGGGCGGCTGTCACGGAGATCGGCTGAGCCTGCAGGTCGATCAAGGTCCGCTCGGCGAGAGGTTTGGCGAGGGTGACTTCAGCCGTCCGGAACGCGCCAACGAGCGAGCAGGCGACAGGCGTCGTGTTCGGGTGCTCGTAAACGATCACCACGACCGCGGCGTCCGACTCGACGGCCTCGGCGGTGTAGTCGGCCCCACAGGGCTTGTCGCCGCCGTCCGGAGCGCCAGTGAAGGCCACTGTGAGGGTCATGCCGCTGGCGTCCACGGTTGCCGATTGGACGGGAGGACCGATCCACGGCTGAGCCACTTGCTGGCCGGTGGCCTCGTCGTTTGGTGTGGGCACGGGCGGCGCTATGAACCGGCCCCCCACGGCAACCTGATCCAGCTTGACGTCTGTGTCCTTCAGGCTGAACTCCCAGGCAGGGGCCTGGACCGGTCCTCGGCTGCTCTGGAACGTCGCCGTCGTCAGTCTCGCGCCGGTGATCTGCAGCGGAATGCAATCCGGGCAGGGCGATACGCCGGCAGCCTTCATGTCGGAGAAGGCCTGCTGGGCCGAGGTCACGGGAACGGTATGGGTCGTCCCGTCCTGCCACTGAATCCTGCCGTCTGGGGGCGCTTCGGATGGAAGTGGATTCGCAACCACGAAGAGGCCGGCGTACAAGGCCATCTTGGCGTTGTCGCCGTCGATGTTCGGGCCCCAATCCTGGCCCACGAAGAGGGTTGACTCGCCCACGAGGATGAAGCCCGATCCCCCGGCGCCGGCCGCCACCGCGGCATCCCAGCGGGTCAACGCCTCCTGCGCCTGACGATGGAGCTCGGCCGCCTGCGCACTGGAGGCGGGTGCCGCGGAGGTGCACCCCGAGACGCCGACGACGAGGCCAACGATGGCGAGTACGCCGAATCCTCGCAAGCGCGCCATTTCCATCCTCCCTCATGGCCCCTACATCCTTGAGTACGAATACGAGTTCCGAGCGGATCAAGCGGAGGCCGGCTGATCCCTAGTTCAGCTTCGGGCTCCTCACCGGCTGCGGAAGGCCACTCTAGGGCGCGACGGCGCCGACTCATCGAAGCGGGCGAAGAGTCGTGGCGGGGTACGGCGTGTGAAGCTCGGGCGGAAGGGCATCGGAGGCGAGCCGGATCAGCCTGGGCCCTGCAAGAACGCCAGCGGCGGTCGGCCGAAAAGCCCTCGGACGTGGCCAAGGTTCAGGTACGAAAGCACGCCCAGTTGCACGATCAGGTCGACCAGGCCGATGGGGGTGAGGCCCCACAGGAGCACCGACAAGACCTCGAGGCCGATCAGGGAGCAGCTCAGGCGAATCGCCACTAGCCACGTCCAGGGCCGCATGGACCAAAGCCCCGAGATGATCGCGAAGCCAGTAAGCGAGGTCGTGGCGTAGGCCAGGGCGATGGCGCCGTCCAGGACGCCCCAAACCGGCTCGTCATATGAGAAGCGCCAGTTGGCCCAGTAGGCATAGTCCAGCACCACGTACAACCCAACCACCGCGACGACGACCACGACGATCGTTAGGATGGCGATCCCGAGGGGCCGGGCAGCATCCGCCCCGGATGCGCTGACGGCGTCGCCGCCGGCCGATGGGGAGCCAAACGACCCGGCACCGCCGACCTGCGGCGCGGCCGGGACGCCCGACGGATATGGCGCGGGAAGCCGCCCCGGCAGAATGGCGGCCTGCCCGGCCGGGGCCAGCATCAGACCGCAGGTTGGACAGAGCTGCGCCCCATTCGGTGATCGGGTGCCGCAGCCCAAACACACTCGTACGTCGGTCAACGCAACGGCTCCCTTCCAGTCTGATGTAGGCCTTGAATCAATGCGCCTGCCGCCGGCGGCTCCCCACCTTCCCTGTGACGGCGCCCCGACAGCGAGTGGACGGCGGGGGGCTTCACCGACCCGGGCTTGAAGGCGATCATCTGCGCGAGAAGAGGGCTGCCGCGAATCCTAGCAGTCCGGAAGCGCCAGGCTCACGCGGAGCCGCCGGTCGCGGCGTGGACTCACCTGGCCAGATGTGGCAGTCGGCCATCCCCGTTTCGGCGGCGCCGACGGGCCGCCATCTGGCGGAGCCCTATACTCCGACCGCCGACTGCGTCCCCAACGCCGAGGTTCATTACATCGCTCGGACGTCGGCATAGTAGGAGGAGAGCACATGGCAACCAGGACCGTCCGTGACTTCCAGGTGGGATTCGACGTCGCGCCCATCGTGGATGCTTGGGCGCAGTCCAATCACTACGGCTTCCGCGGCGTCGCGCCGGACGGCTCCCGCAACTACCAGCGCGGGAACGGGCTCGTGACCGGTGCCATGCCATTCACGATCCGCCAGGACGGCCCTGCGGTTCACCTGGAAGCCTGGATCCACGCCACGCTCGCGGCGCGGGTCTGCGCCCTCTTCCTGATTCCGACCGACATGAGCATCGAGTCGGGAGGCGTGAAGGGCGTCCTCCCACGGTCGATGGCTCGCAACGCCGTCAACAATCTGCTCGCGCAGCTCGGTCAGCCGCCCATCGGGTAGTCGCCGTCCATCGGAGCAGCTTCAGGGCCCGCTGGCGGCTTCGTCACGATGGCTTGAGTGTGGCCATGCGAGCCCATCCGCACGACGAACCCGGGGCAGAGATGCTCGATGCGGATCGCCATTTCGCGCAGGCTACCGCGGTGACCTCGCCGAGGACCGCCGGCCCGACTGGAATGTGATCGGTGCGCGGACTCTGGTAAGTTCGGCGGATCGAGGGCAGAATGTGGCCCCCATGAGGTGGGATCCGTGGTCCGGAGAGACCGAAGCCGAGATCGCTGGTCGACTGGCGGTCGAAGGGCAGACGAGCTCCGTCATGAGCTGAGCCTTCGCGTGATCGCGCCGTTCGGGTACTTCGTCGCACCCTTGCCGGCGCTGTTCCTCGCATCGGCCGCGCTGACCGCGTTCGCCTGCGCGCTGCTCGCTGGCCGCGGCTTCGAGCGGATCACCGCCCTGGTCCCCATCGACGTGACCGACGCCGATCCCCTTTTCGGAGCGTTGTCAGGCATCGGGCTGGTCGCGCTCGCGGTCGGCCTCCACCGCCGCAAGCGGCTAGCGTGGTGGTTCGCCGTCGCGACCCTCACGGGGGGGCTCTTCGGGCAGGCGGTCGCCCTGGACCATCCGGTCGGTATCGTCCTGATCGGCGGCGTCCTGGGCGTGCTGCTGGCCGATCGGCGGCGCTACCGGGTCGAGTCCGGGATCGCCTGGGCTCGGGTCGCGGGCGGACTGCTCGTCGTGGCAGCGGTCGCGGTCCTCGCCGAGACCCTGCTCTTCATCGCCAGCACGGGTGAGTGGCCAGGGCCCCTCAGCGCGCTTGCGCACGCCACTTCGAGCCTGGCCTCCTCGCTCGGCATGAGCGACGCCATGGGCGACCGGGTGCTACACCTCGCGAGTCGGGGCGGTCTCCTCGCCGTCCTGCTCTTTGCCGCCCGCCTCCCGGTCGTCCTCGCTGCGATCGGGGTGCTCGCCGCGGTCCCCGAGCCCGAGCCCGATGCCGCCGTCCGCACGCGAGCGGAGGCGATCGCGGCCCGCTATGGCCACGGTGCGCTCCTCCCGTTCCAGCTCGGTCACGACAAGCTGGTGTTCGAGCCCGCCGGGATCGAGGGCCTGATCGTCTACGGGCTCGCCGGGCGGATGGCCGTGATCCTCGGCGACCCGATCGGGCCGCCCGGCGCCCTCCCGAGACTGCTCGCCGCGTTCGTCGAGCAGTGTGCGCGGCTGGACCGTGTACCGGTCGTCTACCAGGCCAGCGGCCTCGGCCGGGTGCTCCTGCTCAGGGCCGGTTTCGAAGTCCTTCGTGTCGGACACGAGGCCGTGGTCGACCTCGCCTCCTTCGACCTCGCCGGGGCCAGGATGCGGAACCTGCGCCAGACCGTCACGCGCGCGCAACGCGGTGGGGTGAAGGTGGATTGGTACGGGACCGGGCTGCCGCCCGGGAGCAACGGCCTGGCCGAGCAACTGCGCAGGGTGGACCGCGCGTGGCGTCGAAGGGCCTGGCCGCCCCTCGGCTTCACCATAAGCTGTCTGGCCAAGACCGACCTGAGCCGGGTCCCGATCGCGGTCGCCCTTGATGCTTCGGGCGAGGCCGTCGCCTTCGCCACGTTCGCGCCCACGGGCACCGATGGCGGTTGGGTCGTTGACCTCATCGAGCGGGCTCCCGACGGTCCGCCCGGAGCGCTCGAGGCCTGCCTGGTCGAAGGGGCCCGCACCTTCCGGTCAGCCGGGGCCACGACGCTCTCAATCGGTCTTGCGCCGCTTGCCGGGCTGGATGCCGAAGGCTGCTCCTGGCGCGAACGCGCGCTTGGCCGGTCGGCCCGGCTGGTGCGCCGCTGGTACAACGTTCCCGGCCTGGCCTTCTTCAAGGCGAAGTTCGATCCCCGCTGGGAGCCACGATACGTGGCAGCGAGATCCGACCGGGATCTCGTGGGCCTGATAGTCGCCCTCGTCCGACTCCACGTCACCGCCGGTGCGGCTCGGCGGAAGGGCGGGTCAAGTGCCAGCGGGCGCCTGTCGAGCCAACGCCTCTTCCCGCCGACACGATCCGAACATCGTGCGCCTAGATCGACCCATCGGCTGCTTGCCGATCCGGCGCTCTCGGCGATGCATACTGGCCACTCAATGGACAAGCCCGCAAACGGCCCATACGCCGCACTGCCCGCGACTCGTCCCCTCGTCGCGCCATCCGAGATGGCCCCAGGCCTCGTTCTTCATCTGGACCCCGAGGAACTTGAGAGGCGCGGCGGCATGTACTCGTGCCCGAGGGCGTTCCGGGTGGAGGGCGGCCATTTCTTCGTCTGCCTGAGCGTCTCGGGAGTCATGGCAACCTGGCTTCCACTGTACTCCCGTGATGGGCCGGGGAGGACATTGCTCGTCGGTTCTCGGACGGGTCATCCGAAGTGGACGCACGCGACCACGTACTACCACTCGGGCCAGGTCTGGACAGCCGATGCTGCCGCAATCGCGGCGGCCGCTTTGGCCGGAGGGGATCTCAGCACCCCAGCGTCACGGAGCATGCTCGAGCCAGCCGATTTGCCGGTGGGTCTGGGTGAGCCCACTGACGTTCAGCGAGCGTGAGCACGGCCGCCGTCCGCGCGCACGGGACGAGGTCTCCTCGCGAGCGTGGGCAGGGCTGGTCTCGATTGTCTATCAACGACTCGCCCAGAACGCGTTCGCATACGACTTCCCGCGGTCCGCTGGGGGTGGGCGCTGCCCAGATGGCTGAAGCCGGGTCACGACGATGCTCGCGTAGTGTCCATCGAGTACTTGTGATCATGGGGCGCGGCCGGCTGCCCGGGCCTGTAGTCTGAGGGCGAGACACCGAGTAGGCAGCCGGGGCGTGCAGCACGAAATGGCGACGCAGAACGGGCTCACCCAGCAGGAACTCGAGCGAGCCCTCGTCGTCCTCGTTCGCTGCCGGTGTACGCGTTGATCCCCCGGAGGTATCGCTACGAAATGGCAACCACCTGCGCAATCGGACGCGGTAGGCTGACGCCACCAACCGGGTCGAGTTCCTTTTTGGCGAGGCGCGCCTTGACACGCGCTCGGCCCGGCCGCCCCCAACACCTCCGCTGGGCGCTCGCCAGTCTGCTGCTGACAGCCGCCGTGGCTGGCTGCGGGGTTGGAGCAGCCACCTCGTCGCCGGGTGTGTCATCGACACCGACCCCTGCGTCGACCGCCACGCCCACACCGTCTGCCGGCGGGACGCCGTCTGCCTCGCCGTCGACTTCTCCATCAGTCTCGCCGTCGGCCACCCCTTCTCCATCAGTCTCGCCGTCGGCCACCCCTTCGCCATCAGCCGCCGACCAGCAACCCTGGCTGGCGTGGCTTCCCTCCGGCAACGGGACCGTCCACATAGCAACAATGCCGGCCCCGTGGAGGGGTAGGTCGAAGACGACCGAGCTCGGGATCTACACGCCGCCCGGCTACGACCCCAAGAAGAGCCGCCAGTACCCCACCCTCTATGAGGCGCCGACCCCGTTCGGGTTCTGGAACTCGGCCACCAACGTGAAGGGGGCTCTAGACACGCTCATCGACAGCGGAGCGATGCCGGCCGCGATCGTAGTCTTCATCAGCTCGGGTGACGGTCCCTATCAGGACTCGGAGTGTGCGGATTCGTTCGACGGGCTCGAGTGGTTCGATCGGTACGTGAGCCAGACCGTCGTCCCCTGGGTCGACGCGCACTACTCGACCATCGCCTGGCCTGCCGCTCGGGCGATCATGGGTATGTCGCAGGGTGGGTACTGCGCCGCCATCCTGGCATTGCATCACCCCGACGTGTTCGGCACCTCGATCATCTTCTCCGGCTACTTCCATGCCGGGATCATGGGCGCCAAGTCAGCGTGGCCCTTCGGCGGTAATCGGGCGCTCCTCGATGCAGCCTCACCGGACGTCGTGGTAGGGCAGCTGGCACCCGACGTACGCGCCAGCCTGTACTTCATCGTCATTGCCCAGCCGAGCCAGCCTCCGTACGGCCCGCAGGCCGCCGCGTTCGATGAGCTTCTGACCGCGGACGGCTGTCCACATCTCGAGGTCGCCGCGACAGCGCCGCACGGCTGGACTCAGGTCCGCACGGAATTCCCTGGCGCCGTGGAGGCCTGGGCAGCATGGATGGTAGCCATAGGCGCGTTCTGATGTTGCGGGCCGGCAAGTGTCCGGCAAGCTGTCGCATACGCAGCGGAAGAGCGGTTCACCGGCTCTGCCACTGATGGGCGGCCAACGCGGCGGGCTCGAGCTCGAGCGGAGCGACTAAGGTTGCCGAGTTGTGCGCGGCGTTCCCTCGAACGTCCGGGCGTGAGTCGGGCCTGCCGTCTGTCGTCGGGTCGATGCGCTGACCGCCCAGGAAGTCGTCCTCGATGAACTTGAGATAGGCATCGAAGCTGAGCGTCTGGTGGTCGATGTAGCCGTGACGGGCATACGGGCTGATGACCAGGCCGGGGACGCGCAGGCCATAGCCGTTGCCGTCGACGGTCGGTGGGACCACGTGGTCGTAGAAGCCGCCCCCGTCGTCCTAGGCCAGGAAGATGGCTGTGCTGGACCAGTCGGGCCCCGCCATGGCCGCGTCGACCAGGCCGGTCACGTACGACTGGCCGTCGGACACCAGAGCGGGCGGATGCTCGCTGACCTTGCCGTTGGGCACGACCCAGCTGACGGCCGGAAGCGTTCCGCTCCCGGCGGCCGTGATGCTTGCCGTGTTCGAAGCGATGAGCAGGAGAGGCGCCGCCGTGGTCCTCAAAGTGGCGGCGCCGGCTGCGGCCTGTCGGCTACGGCCTGTCGGCTACGGTATTGCGCCGCCTCGTACCCTGTGACATCGTCTCGGTCAGATATCGTGGCCCTCGCCACGAACCCAGGCAGGGGGACCGAGATGAACCGCCGTCACGAGTTTGGCCTGGCGATCGCCGTCGCCGCGTTGCTCTTCTCCGGATGCACCTCAGCCGCGGCCACGCCGAGCGCCGGCGGACCCATGACCACGCCGACCGGCGGCGCCACGCCTACCGGGCAGGCCTCCGCCGCGTCGCCCACGCCGGGCGCGACGCCACGCCCGGCGCAGTGGGTATCCGCCGGCACGATGAACGTGGGCCGCTCCGCCACGCACGCAGTCAAGCTCAGCACCGGGGACGTCCTGGTGGTAGGCGAAGACGCGGCCTGTGAAGGCGAGGGAATGTACGCCGGAAGCAAGAGCGTCTTCGCGGAGCTGTATCACCCCAGTTCCAGCACCTGGACGACGACGGGCAGCCTGAACGCCCCGCGCGCCTACTTCGCGGCCGAGCCGCTGACGAACGGTCGAGCATTCGTGACGGCCGGCGTCAGCGGCGACAGCGTCTCGTATTCCAGCACCAAGGTCTACGACGAGACCGCCGGGACCTTCACCCAGACGGGGCCGCTCAACTACGCCAGGACCTCCCCGGCCTACGCCCTGCTGAACGACGGCCGAATCCTGGTCGCGGGCGGCTCCTACTACTCGAGTCTGACCGACGGCGTGCCCCTCTCGAGTGCGGAGGTCTTCGACCCCGCGACCAGCACGTGGTCCATGACCGGGGCGATGCACCAGGCACGTGACGATTTCCAGGCCGTGACGCTGACCGATGGGCGCGTCCTGGCCGTGGGCGGAGGCAGCAACACGGTCACCACCGCCGAGCTGTGGGATCCGAAGACCGGCATATGGTCGAACGCGGGCTCGCTCGCGACCTGGCGGTTCGACTTTTCGCTGCTGGCGCTGCCGGACGGCTCGGCCCTGGTGGCCGGCGGTGAGGGGGAGGTGGCCGGCGGTGAGGGGGAGGTCGGCGTTCTGACCAGCGCCGAACGGTTCGATCCCGCGGCCCTGACCTGGAGCTCCGCCGGGAACATGCAGACCGCCGCGGCCGGCCGGATGGCCGCCGTGCTGGCGAACGGCAAGGTCCTGTTTGCCGGCGGCTGGGTCTCGGTCCGGAGTTACCTGACCGCATCGGAGGTCTACGATCCCGTGTCCGGCAGCTGGACGCCGACCGTGCCACTCCCCCACATGCGGGCGGACGGCCAGACCGTGCTCCTCGCCGATGGGTCGGTCCTGATCGCCGGGGGCGACGACGACGCGTGGAACGGCGGAGCGGTCGGAGCCGGCGACTGCCGGCGGGCCTTGCCCGAGGCTCTTCGCTACATCCCGGCCGTGCCGTGATGGAAGCAAGGAGCGTCGTGCCCTGGCGCTCTGCGCGAGCTCGCGCTGGTTGCCCGCTCGGCGCTCGACAGAATCAGGTCATCGGTCCTGGGTCGGGGTGCACCGTCGAGAGATGGAGCCTCCATCGACCCTGGGGCGGTTCACAGTCCGGCTAGGCCCCTCGGTCGTGGGACCAAGGCTGGATTGCCCGGTACTCCCCAACATGGCAGCCTAAGCAAACAACGAGGGCTCGCAACGCCCCAACTCGGGGTTGGTAGCGGGCCTGGCAGGTCCGCCGCCTGCCATCAGGGAGACCTGCTGATGCGGAAGCTCGCCCTCGCGCTCGCGATCGGACTGCTGGCATCCGCCGGTGCATTGGGGGCAGCCGTCCAGAGCACCGCCGCCGCCGTGACGCCGGTGCCCGGTGCCACATACCACGCGCTTTCGCCGACGCGCCTTCTCGACTCCCGCTCCGGGACGGGGTTGTCGGGTGCCTTCAGCTCGCACGTGGCCCGGACCTTCCAAGTGACAGGCGGCGTCGTACCGGCGGAGGCGACTGCCGTCACCGGCAACCTGACCGTGACGGGCCAGACGAGCCTCGGCTTCCTGTACATCGGCCCCATTGCGATGAACGACCCCACCAGCTCGACTCTCAACTTCCCCCTCGGCGACGATCGGGCCAACGCGGTCACGGTAGCTCTCGGTGCCGGAGGCACTCTCTCCGTCACCTATGCCGCTCCGACTACCGGTCCCACCGCCTACGTCATCTTCGATGTCACCGGCTACTTCGCGCCGGACACGAGTGGCGCCACCTACGTCCCGCTGGCTCCGACGCGCCTGCTCGACTCCCGCAACGGGACGGGGTCGTCGGGTGCCTTCAGCTCGCATGTGGCCCGTCCGTTCCAGGTCACCAACCGTGGGGGTGTGCCGGCCGGGGCCACCGCGGTCACCGGCAACCTGACCGTGACCGGCCAGACCAGCCCCGGCTATCTCTACATCGGTCCCGTCCCGATGAACGACCCGACCAGCTCGACTCTCAACTTCCCCGTCGGTGACGATCGGGCCAACGCGGTCACCGTCGCTCTCGGTGCCGGAGGCACCCTCAGCGTCACCTATGCCGCCCCGATTCTTGGTCCCACCGCGCACGTCATCTTCGATGTGACCGGCTACTTCGTGCCCGGTATGGGCGGCGCCACCTACGTCCCGCTGACTCCGACGCGCCTTCTCGACTCCCGCGACGGGACTGGGTTGTCGGCTGCCTTCAGCTCGCACGTGGCCCGGACGTTCGGAGTCATAGGCGGTGTCGTACCCGCGGAGGCCACCGCGGTCACCGGCAACCTGACGGTGACGGGCCAGACCAGCCCCGGCTATCTCCACATCGGTCCGGTGACTCAGAACAACCCGACCAGCTCGACTCTCAACTTCCTCGTTGGTGACGATCGAGCCAACGCGGTCGCCGTCGCTCTAGGCGGAGGCAGACTCTCGGTCACCTATGCCGCTCCGACTACCGGTCCCACCGCGCAGGTCATCTTCGATGTGACCGGCTACTTCACGCCTTCGTCGCCGGGGCCCGTGACATGGACACTCGATCTCTATGATGCGCGAGCAGAACGCTGGCAGAACCCCGACCTCACGGCGTGCACTGCAGCGTCGACAGAATCGATGCTGAACACCATTTCCTACGCTGGGTCGACTTCCGGCTTCGTCTGGCAGCCCACCACCTCCTATTCGACGCAGGAGTCGATCCTCGCGTTCGAGCGGGAGCACATGACTATGCTCACCAGCTCGGCCGGCACGGATCCACACGGCTGGCGCAACGCACTCAACTACTACGGGTGGGGCAGCATCGACGCCGGTGTCTATCGCGATTCGGCCTACTCATCGTTCGACGCGGCCGCGAAAGCAGCGGTTTCGGCCCTTGCCAGGTATCACAAGCCGGTCGGAATCCTTGCCCGCTCTGGTCGCCACGGGCAGGTCATCACGGGCTACCAGGTCACGGGCGCTGATCCAAGCACCGGCTCATCGGATTTCAGCATCATCGGCGTCGATCTCACCGACCCCTTGGAATCCGCTGGCTACCGCGATGCCTGGATCACCATTGCAGACTGGCGCTCGGGGGGGTCGTGGATCCAGTTCTCTCGGTACCTGCAACACGACTCGCCGTATCAAGACCCCATCGATGGCCGAATCGGCAACGACGAGTGGGACGGCATGTGGGTCATCATCGATTCGGTTAGGTAGGATCGGCGCAAGCGCCATGGTTTGTCGCCCGGTCGGCTTGCCAGAGTCTGCCACTATGTCACGGGGCAGGAACGGGGTTCGTCTGATACCGGATCTGGACCCACCCCTCACCCACGGACCTGGGGACTACCACGGACGCTGATCGAGAAGTCGTTCCTTCGGATGCCGGCGAGCCGGATCGCCCCGCGATTAGTGCCCGTCGGTTCGGCCGCATCCGGCGCCTGGAGTCGCCCTTCGCCGCCTCGATGCTGTCTTGCCTGCTGCCCGGGCTCGGTCAGCTGGCCATGGGCCGCGGCCGCTGGGCGCTGCTCTTCCTGGCGCCATCCCTGCTCGGCCTGGGCTGGATCGCCGTCCAGCTCAGTGAGGGGCTGGCCTGGTTCGGGCTCAGCCTCCTCGACGAAACGTTCGTCGCCACGCTGATCGCGATCGTGGCCCTCCTGGCCATCTGGCGGGTTCTCGCGGTCGGTCACGCGTTCCTCACGGCACCCGGCCGGCGCCGCTGGCCCAAGCTCGAGAGCGCCGTGGTGGTGGCGCTGGTGCTCTCCATCACTGCCACCCACGTCGTCGCGATGGCCGGAGCCTGGGCCGTCTATCGGACCGGTGTCGCGATCAACAGCAACGACATGCTCAGCGACAGCTCCCTGGCGGGAGGATTTCCTTCAGCCGCGCCGACCCCGTCTCCGACGCCTACGCCGACGCCAGAGGCATATTCGTCTCTGCCGCCGTGGGCCTTCGCCTGGCCCAGTGCCACGCCAGCGCCCACGTACCCGTACAACCCGGACCGGATCACCTTCCTGCTGATAGGCGTCGACCTCATGACGGGCCGCTCTCACGCCCTGACCGACTCCATGATTCTGGCCACCCTGGACGTTCACACCAACAGAGCAACCATCATCAGCGTGCCCCGCGACACCGGCAATTTCGATCTCTACTACGGCGGTGCGGTCACCGGCGGGTTCAAGCTGAACGAGCTGATGTCGGCGGCCTCTTCCCCGAGCTTCGGCTCGCCCGACTCAGGGGTCACGACCCTCGCCAATGAGGTCGGCTTCCTGGTGGGGCTGCCCGTCGACTACTACGCCGCGGTGGACCTCGAAGGCTTCGTCAAGATCGTGCAGGCGATGGGTGGCGTCGATGTGAACGTCACGACCGCGGTCAACGACCCGTTCACGGGCACCTTCGTGCCAACGGGGCTGATCCACATGGACGGCCACCTCGCCCTCAAGTACGCGCGGTCTCGCATGAGCAGCAGCGATTACGCCCGTTCGAGTCGCCAGCAGGAGGTCCTGGTCGCCCTGGCCCGCAAGGTGGTGACTCCCGAAGTGATCCCCCAGCTGCCGGAGTTGCTGTCGCTGGCCGGGACGACCATCGCCACCGACTTTCCGATGAAAAACGCGCGCAACTTCGTGTCTGCCTTCAGACGTGTTGGCGCGCCGACCGAGTGCGTCCTGGGGCCGCCGTACAGCTATCACCCCGACTCATCGACCACCGGTGGCACGTGGACCAGCCGGCTGGACATCGACCGCGTGGCCGGCCTTTCGGTCTACCTGTTTGGTCAAGAGAGCCTCTACTACGACAGGCCAGGCGTGACCCCTGCCCCCTGCGCGTCGTAGCCGACGCCCGTGGCCGTGGGGATCGGCCAACTCCGGATGCCGGCTGACATTGGTAGGGGTTGACTATTAGAACGTATGTTCTAGTATTGATACCCCATGACGACCGCTCCTCCGAACGTCGAGGCCGCTCTGGCATCCCTCCGGGAACGCATGGGAAGTGCAGCTCCGCGCTGGGGTGGAGAGGTCGCTGGGGCACTGGCGATCGCTCCGACGGTGGGCGCGCCATCGGGGCAGCCGGTCGAACCGTTCGACGATAGGGCGATACCAACCGGCTTCGGCGCGCTCGACGCGATCCTGGGTCTGGGCGGTCTGCCGCGCGCCGCGGCCACTGTCCTCCATGGCGACGGGACCAGCGGCAAGACGACACTGGCGCTGCGAGCCGTGGCCCAGGCTCAAGCCACGGGTGGACTGGTCGCTTACCTGGACCTGGCCAGGAGCCTCGATCCGGTCGAGGCGGTCGCTCGGGGCGTGCAGCTGGACTGGCTGGTCGTCCTCACGCCGGGCTCGCTCGGTGAAGCCGTGGCGATGGCGGCCATGCTTCTCCAGGACCGGACGGTGGACCTGCTGCTGCTGGATCTGCCGTACCGTCCCCTGGATGGAGCCGGTATCTCTGAAGCGAGCCTGGCCGAGAGGCTCAATCGGTTGACGGCGCTCGCTCGTCGAGCCGGCGTACAGATGCTGGTCCTTCAACCGCCGGGCCTTCCCTCCGCCCTGGCCGGCGTGCTGACCCAGGTTGCAGCCCTGCGGCTGGAGCTGAGGCGTCGCTCGTGGATACGGCTGGGACGTGACGTGGTGGGGCAGCGGACTGAGGTCCGTGTCTCGAGGGACCGGTTCGGGCCTCCGGGCCGAGCGGCGGAGCTTCGGATCATGTACGCGGACGGCGGTCTGCGGGATGCCTGCCTGGCCAGAGACGAATTGCTATGGGAGACCGCGGAGAGCGCCCGCCATCCGGCCGAGCCGGTCGAGGCGACGCACCGGTTCCTCGCCGGAGTCGCTCCGCCCGGGGCCTCCGGCCCGGCCGTTCCATCGCGAGCCGCCCGGCCTCCGCTGCCACTCCCTCATCAGCCGTTCCAGGTCTCCGTCGATGCGACTCCTCCATCTCCACTGGCCCCATCTCCTTCTCCGTCTGGCCCGCAGCCGGTCCTCCACGCCCTTCGCGGCGGTGCCTATCGTCCTGGGCGGGAGACCCTGGGCGAGCGGCCCCGTCCTGGACGCGAGTCGCTCGGCGCTCGAACTGGGCGTCCGGCCCGGAATGCCGCTGGGGGCGGCTCATCGGCTCGCCCCTGAGGCGCTGTTTCTCGATCCTGATCCGGCCGCTGACGGGGTCTCGCTGGAGGCGGCGCTCGATCGACTGGCCGGCTTCAGCCCCGGCGTGGCGGCCGAGACGGATAGGACGCGCCCGGGATTCGGACGAGTCGAGGTGCAGCTCGATGGCCTCGAACGGTTGTGGGGCCCGGAGCCGCTGATCGTCCGGCGAATCGGAGAGGCGTTGGCCGGAATGCTGCCCGGGCCGCCACTGGCGGGGATCGGCGGGACGCGGTTCGTGGCCGCTGTGGCCGCCTCGCGGGCCGGGGCCGTGGCTCCGGCCGTGGCTCCGGCCGTGGCGGGCGGCGATGTTCCGCTCGTCGACGTCGAGCCGGGCGCGGACGCGGATTTCCTGGCGCCGCTCCCTGCCCGCCTGCTGAGCCGCGATCCGGAGGTCCGGGCTCGCCTCGATCGTTTCGGGCTGCGCGTCATCGGCCAGGTCGCCGAGCTGCCACGCTCCGCGATGGTGGCCCGGTTCGGCCCAAACGGGGAGCTGATCCATGCGCGGTCGCGCGGCGAGGAGACGGATCCGTTTCGGCCGCGCCGGGCCCCGGAACGAATGGCCCTGGCGCTCCCCATGGACCCGCCCGCGGCGGACGTGGAGGGGCTTCGCTTCGTCCTCCACCGCCTGGCGGCGGCGTTCGGCGATCAGCTCGAGGCTCGTGGCGCCGCCGCCGCCTGGGCCAGGTTGACCCTGGAGCTGGACGGCTCGTTCTCGGCCGGGGATCTGCCGCCCTCGCTGACGGTCGACCAGCACCTCCCCGAGCCAACGGCCGAGGGTCTGGCGATCGAGCGGCTGCTCATCGCTCGTCTGGAGACGGCCCCGCCCCCGGCGCCTGTCTCGCGGATGGATCTGGAGCTTGGCGGCGTGGCGCCGGCCGCGGGCTGCCAGCTCACGCTCTTCACGCCGCAGACTGGCCGTACGGGGCGGCTTGCCTGGCAGCTGGCGAGGCTCGGACTTCGCTTCGGCGAGGACCGAGTTGGCTGGATGGAGCTGCAGGATCCGGAGGCGCTTCTCGCCGAGGACCGGTGGACGTGGCGGCGGCAAGCGAACGGTGCCGCGGCCGGTGGGGGTCGGGCCGCGGCCGGTGGTCGCAGGCGGTCTCGATGACCCGCTTGCTGCGCGAGCACCCCGCCGTAAAGGTCGAGCTCGGTCCGGCCGGAGAGCCTGTCGCGTTCAGCTGGAACGGACGGCACGAGCGAGTCGAGGTCGCCAACCGCTGGCGCGTCGAGGAGAGCTGGTGGAGCCGGCCGATCGCCCGCGACTACTTCAAGGTGGCCGGGTCCAGCTGGCTGGCGCTCCTGTACCTGGACCGCGTCGATGGGACGTGGCATCTCGAGCGCCTGTACGACTGAAGGATGCATAGGCGGCTCTCGGGTCGGCGGCCAGGCCGATAGGATTGACCGGCGCCGCGAGGCGGGCAGGGACCGACGGTCGGTCCGCCCATGAGGATCCGGCCAGGGGGAGCTCAGTGCAGGAGTTCTGGTTCTGCGAAGCCTGCAAGTCCATGAACCGCGCGGACGCGGATCGATGCTACCGCTGTCGCGCGCCCAAGATCCAGGCGACCATGGCCACGGTCCGCCAGAGACAGTCCGGCGTGGTACTGACACCGGGCCTGGACGAGGAGCACCGCGAGGTTGCCTGGACCCTGATGCTCCGTCAGACATACATCTCTGCCTGGAAGCTCGGATACGTCGCCGCTGCCCTGCTCTTCCTGGTCATCGTCGTCGGAATGTTCACGGCCGCCATCGAGATCGCCCTCATGGTGTCTCGCGGCTCGCCGACGCCGGTCGACCCCGGCTCCGTTCGGGGTCCAATCCTGCCGACGGCCCTGCTCGCGCTGGGGCTGACCGGCTTGTGTGCCGCCGTGATTCACAGCGTCTTCCTTGGCCTGACATCGATGGATGCGCCGGCTCTCGGCAGCGGATCGCCTAGATTCGACCCGGTGCGAGCCGGCCTGTGGTGGATCGAGAGCTCGCTTTGGGCGATCAGAGCAGGTCTGGCTTTCATCGGCCCCCCTTTCCTGTGCGTATTCGCCATCTCGATCGGAGGCCCTGTCCTCGGTCTTCTGGGTGGCCTGGCGTGGGCCGTCTGCTTCTTCTGGCTGTTCGGCGATCCGATTGCCAGCCTGGGCAAGCCCAGCCGGCTTCTGAAAGACCTCTGGGAGCGGTTGACCGTTACCGGTTCGTCGGACTCCCGGATCGTTACCCTCTGGTCGGGGGCCTGGGGCATGGCCCGCGGCGTCGACTTCGCCATCGCGGCCATGGTCTACGCGACGATCGCGGTGATGTATGTCGCGAACTTCCTCGCGTCTCGTTTCGATGTGTCGATTTGGGGGTCGTCGAGTGACGACGTGACCCTGATGGCGATACTCCTGGCGGATCTCGTAGTGGCCGTCGAATGGATTGCCGACGGGGTCGCTCTGTACCTGCTGGCGCAGGTCACGATCGAGCTGTCGAGACGACAGCGAATCCGTGAGAAGTGGGTTCTCGCCGGACTCAGCGCCGCCCTGGCTCGAACCGACGCCGCGTCCGCGGCCTCGGCAACCGGTATGCCCGCCGCTGCGCCGGCGGCCAGGCCGGTCGAGCCGACCGCGCGCGGGGTCTACGCCGGTCCCGAACGAGCGCCGCAGTGGGCGACGCCGGCCGACCCGTCAGGGGCTCCGACTGGACGGCAGTGGAGGCAGCCGGCGGGTTTCGTGCCCGCCGCTGCGCCGCCGCAGGCAGTGCCTCAGGGCCCGCTCGAATCGGCTGCGGAGCCGGGCGCCGCAACGCCGCCGGAGCCGGCAGCCGATCGCCCGGTGATCCAGCCTTCGTCGACTTCCATCAGGCGCTACGGTGCGCCGCGCGGTGGCGATCCGCCACGGCCGGACGAAGCCGACGCGGGCGTTTCGGCTCCGGGCGACGCGGCCCCGGGAGACGCAGCCCCGGACGGGAGCTAGCCGGGGAGGCGGCTTCCGCGCGTCCGGTCGATCGACGGCCCTGGCGGTACTAGAACGTATGTTCTATACTCGTGCTTATCGCTGCGATAGGACGCGGATGCCGCCTGGTTGCCACCTACGCCGAACTCCACTGCCACACCAACTTCTCCTTCCTCGACGGTGCGTCTCCGCCGGACGAGCTGGTGGGACGTGCCGTTGAGCTGGGGCTGTCCGGACTGGCCGTCACGGATCACGGCGGCCTCTACGGCGTGGTCCGATTTGCGACCGCGGCCCAGGAGGCAGGGCTGCGGCCGGTCGTGGGAATCGAGATCGAGCTGATGGACGCGGCGGCACCCGATCCGGCGGGAATCGTGATCCCGCCGCGACGGGCGCGGCGCCACGGGGCGGCGAGGGGCCACTCCCCGGTGATCGCGCCACTCCCCGATGACGCGTGGCGCGGAGAGGGTCTGCCGGCTCGGCCGCGTCCGGACCGCGCCCGTCTGCCCGGCCATCGCGACGCGGTCAAGGCGGATCTGCGTGGCGTCGGGGAATCGCAACGCGGCCCTCACCTCGTCCTGCTGGCCCGCAACGCGGCCGGCTATCGCAGCCTGTGCCGGCTCGTCAGCCGGGCGAATCTGGCCGGGACCAAGTCGATGCCACGCTTCAGTCAGGCGCTGCTGGCCGAGCACACGGATGGGTTGGTAGCCCTCTCCGGCTGCCGCGAGGGCGAGATTGCCCGGCGTCTGCGGGCCGGCGATCGGGAAGGGGCGCGAACCGTGGCGGAGCGCTACGCCCGGCTCTTCGCTGCCCGGCGCGGCCACCACGATTCCCCTGCCGCCTCCCCGTTCTTCCTGGAGTTGCAGCATCATCTGCTCCCCGACGACGACTGGCTCGTGGCCGAGACCGCGCTTCTGGCAGAAGACCTCGGCCTCCCGGTCGTGGTCACGAACGACGTTCATTACGCCTACCCGGAGGGCCGGGAGCTGCACGACGTCCTGACGGCGATCCGCCACGGCCGCTCCCTCGACGAGTTGCGCGACCTTCGGCGCCCGGACGGTGAATCGTTCCTGAAGGCGGCCGGCGAGCTGATGGCATTGCCGCCCGGGAGCTCGAGCGCGGACGCCCGTACCGCGGCTGCTTGGGCTGAGGGAATCGGCAACGCCGGTGAGCTGGCCGCCAGCTGCTCGGTCGACCTTGGGTTCGAGCGCTATCGCTTTCCCGGCTTCCCCGTCCCGAAGGGTCACACGCCGTTTTCGTATCTGGAAGAGCTGTGCCACGAGGGCGCCCGCCGCCGGTATCACCCCATCTCGTCGCCGGTCGTCCGGCAGCTGGCCCACGAGCTGGACGTCATCGAACGGACCGGCCTGGCCGAGTTCTTCCTGATCTGCTGGGACATCATGCGCTTCGCTCGCTCGCGAGGAATTCCGGCGCAGGGCCGCGGCAGCGCGGCCGATTCGATCGTCGCCTACGTCCTGGGGATCACCCGCGTCGATCCCATCCGCCACAACCTGCTTTTCGAGCGGTTCATCAACGAGGGTCGGACCACGTACCCCGACGTCGACATCGACTTCAGCTCCGAACGCCGGGAAGAGGTCATCCAGTACGTCTACGAGCGCTACGGCGCCGAGCACACCGGAATGGTCTGCAACCTGGTCACGTACCGTGCCCGGTCGGCGGTGCGCGAGGTCGGGTACGCGCTGGGGTTCCCGCGGCCGCTGGTCGATCGGGTCGCCAAGGCGCTCGAAACCTACGACTCGGTGATGGTCCGGCGAGACCTGGAGGCGGACGGAGGCTTCGGCCAGTTCTTCGCCCAGGCAGTGGAGCGGGAGGCCGCGGCCGCGGGAGTCGGCGAGGGCGCCGGCGCGGCCGATGGCGCGGTCCGGCGGGCGGCCGAAAAGGCGGGCGAACGCGGCCTGACCGACCGAATGGGCCGGCTGAACTCTCCCCGGGGCGGCCAACTCACGGTCGATCGTCCATCTGGAGCGGCATACGACGCCCGAGCCGGGGAGATTCTCCGCAATACCAGCCGGGGTGGTACTAAGCAGAAGCATCGCTCCGGGACTGGGCCGGCCAGCGCCCCCGGCTTCGGCAGCGAGCGTGACTCAAGCTCAAATGACCCTGTTCTTGGGACGGACGGGTCGACCGATGGGAGGTCTCAGGCCCAACTCTCCACTTACCACCACCCCCACTGGTATTCCGCAGAAACCGGCCTGGAGGGGCCGACCGGGTTGGAGGGGCCGACCGGGTTGGAGGGGATCCATGGAGAGGGCGGAGACTCGGGCCGGCGAGAAACCAGTGTCGCCGATCTAGGCGGAGGCTCGGCCGTGGAGCAGCAGCGGAGGCTGGCCCGGCGGCGGGCGGTGGGGTCGGATACGGAGGGCGGCCCGGGCGACTCTCCGGCAAGCGTGGCCTGGCTGGCCGCGGAGCGCTCCGGTCGCGAAGCGGGATGTCGCGAAGCGGGATTGCGCGAGGCGACGGCTACCGGGCCAGCCGGCTCGGACGGGGCGCGAGCCGTCGCATCCACCGCAGGCCTCCCCCACTGGGAGCGCTGGCTGGCGTTCTGCGCCCGCATCGACGGCTTCCCGCGCCACCTCTCGATCCACTCCGGCGGAATGCTCGTGACCGCGGCGCCGCTGATCGACATCGCGCCCCTCGAGCGGGCCACCATGGCGGATCGCGTCGTCGTCCAGTTCGACAAGCGCGACGTGGAGACGATCAAGCTGATCAAGCTCGACCTGCTCGGCCTGGGCATGCTCGCGGCGATCGACGAGACGCTGCAGCTGATCGAGTCGGACTGCGCCGCCGGCGTCGACCTCGATCGGCTGCCCGAGGACGTGCCCGAGGTCTTCGAGATGCTCCAGGCCGCAGATACGGTCGGCGTCTTCCAGGTCGAGAGCCGCGCCCAGATGCAGACGCTGCCGAAGTCGCGCCCGTCGAACCTGGACGACCTGGTCGTGGAGGTCGCGATCATCCGGCCGGGCCCTATCCA
>JBEKPL010000029.1:0-27902 GCA_049520815.1 Candidatus Limnocylindrales bacterium | reverse complement strand
CTGACGTCGGCTCGAACCGGGCGGGGGTCGCCCGGAATCGACTCCTCGGCCGGAACCGTGGCTGGATCGACGAGCGCAATTCGGCAGTCGATGAATCCGTAGATCCCGCAGGCGTCCCCCTCGGCCAGCGCCGCCAGCGCCTCGACTCCCTGGGCCGGGGTGTAGGCGGCGACCGCGCTCAGCAGCGCGCCCAGCTCGCGGTTGCGTCGCTGGCCATCCGCGGCGATGCGGTTGTGGCTCTCGGCCAGGCGGGCCAGCTCGTCGTCGCCGGTGAGGTGGATCGGCGAGCTTGGCTCGCCGGCGGCCACTCGCTCGATGGCCGCGGTGATGCGGCGCAGTGGAGTCATGAAACCGGCCGCGGCGAGCGCGACAGCCAGCAGGCCGATGAACGCGGCGCCGACGATCGCGGCGATCAACAGCGGCACCACGACTCGGCCGTTGGTGTACAGACCGGCCAGCATGAGGATCGAGCCGAAGAGGGCCAGCGGCAATACCGCCACGACAATCAGAACGAGAGTCAGCAGAACCCGGAACGAAATGCCGAGGCCCCCGACCGTCCGGCGGTCTTCATCCGGGCGGTCGCTCACATTCGGAGGGCCGGGTTCGGGCGACCCGTGAGGTGCCCGCTCAGGCGTCGTCATGGGTCGACATCAGGCGGTAGCCGACGCCACGGACGGTCAGCAGGTGGACCGGCCGATCGGGATCCACCTCGATCTTCTGACGCAGCCGGCGCATCGAAACCCAGACGTAGGAGGGTTCCGCCTCCTCGGTGTCCGCCCAACCTCTGGCCATCAGCGTTTCGGTCGGGACGATCTCTCCCAGGTTGGCCGCGAGGGCATGCAGGAGCCGCGATTCTGTCGGAGTCAGCCTGACCTCGGCACCCCCGACCGTGGCGGTTCGGCGGTGGAGGTCGAACGACAGGTCGGGCCCCAGGACCAGCGACTGGCGCGGGATCCGGTCGCCGAGCCGGCGCAGGACGCGCTGGATTCGGGCGCGTAGCTCGGGGTAATCGTAGGGCTTGGCGACGTAGTCCTCCGCGACCTCGTCGAGCAGGTGGGCCTTGCTGTCGGCGGTGTCTATCGCCGAGAGGACGATGATCGGCAGATCCGCCGCGGCCTTGATCTCGTGAGCCAGCGCCAGGCCGTCTGTGCGCGGCATCATCAGGTCCAGCAGGATCAGGTCCGGCCAGCCGGCCTCGAGCCGTCGCAACGCCTCCTGACCGTCGCGAGCCGTGGCCACCTCGAACCCGTCGTCGTGAAGCTGCTCGGACAGGACGACCAGCAGGTTAGCGTCGTCATCGACGAGCAGGATCCGTTGGGGCCGGGGCTCGATCATTGCGCTTCTCGCCTCCCCCGAAGGCCCGGTGGCGCGGGCGTCGTGGCGAGTATAGGTGGGGGAGCGGGCGAGCGAGGGCCGCGCCCTACTCCGCTTTGGGGTCGAAGTAACGGCACCGCAGAGCTATCGGGCAGTGCTCGCAGTCGGGGCGTTGGGCGTGGCAGGTCCTGCGGCCGTGGGTGATGAGCGAGACATGGGCCTCGTACATCTGGCCCGGCTCGAGCATCTCCAGGTAGTAGTCGTGGGCCGCGTCCGCATCCGCCCCGCGCGGGATCAGGCCGATGCGCCCGCTGACCCGGTGGACGTGACGGTCCACCGGCATGAGCGGTAACCCGAAGCTGAAGAGCAGCACCACTGACGCGGTCTTCTTGCCGATGCCGGGGATTGCGGCGAGCCAGTCGCGCGCCTCCAGGGGTGGCCTGCCGGCGAGGAACTCGAGCGAGTAGCCGCCGCCGCTGGCGAGCAGCGCTCGCAGTGCGGCCTGGATGCGAGGCGCCTTCTGGTTGGCGAGACCGCCCGGACGGATGACATCCGTGAGCTCCGCGACGGGCGCGGCGTCCACGGCCGACCAGTCCGGCGGGGGCAGGTCCGGCAGCCCTCGACCGCCCCAGCCGGCGAAGGGACGCGGTTGGGAGGATGCGCCGGCCGGCGCGGGTGCGGACGGGTAGGCGGTTCGAAGCGCGGCGAAGGCAGCCTCGGCGTTGGTGTCGGCGCTGTTCTGCGAGAGGATCGTCAGGACCAGCTCGCTCGTGGGATCGAGGCGGCGTTGCCACACCGGCCGGCCGTCCCTCTCGGCGAGGCGGTCCAAGACGAAGGCGATGAGCCCCGGGCGCTGCTTCGCCAGCCTGCGGGCCCAGACTCGGGCTACCTGCTCTGGGTCCGGTTTGCGACGCTGCCTCGCAGGCGGGGAAGCGGCATGAGCCGCCGGCTTCGCGGCCGCCCGAGGGCGCGGCTTCCGGGCTGGCGTCACCCGGCGGCCTCGGTCGTGGCTCGCGCCGCCCGCCGCTTGCCGACGGCTGCCCCCAACTCGATGACCCGCGCCAGCCGTTCGCCGGCGGCGGCGACGAGCGGCGCCGCCTTGCTCATGGCCTCTTCCAGGGTCATCGGCGCCTCCAGCATCGGCACCGCCAGGGCTCGGGCGCTCGCCAGCGCCGCAACCCCTTCCGGCGTGACTCCGCCGCCTATGGCCAGGCACGGTACTCCGGCCGCGGCGGCCCGGCGGGCGACACCCAGCGCCGTCTTGCCGAACGCGGTCTGAGCGTCGATCTGACCCTCGCCGGTCACGACCAGGTCGGCGTTCACCAGGTGCCGGTCGAAGCCCGTCTCATGCATGACCACTTCGATCCCGGGGACCAGCTCGAACGATCGCATCCGGGGCGCCAGGCACAACAGACCGAAGCTCGTCCCGCCGGCCGCCCCCGCCCCCGGCGTGTTGCGGGCCCGCGTCCCGGAGGCCGCTTCGAGCAGATCGGCGTAGCGCGTCAGCCAGGCTTCGAGCTTGACTTCGTCCTCCGGCCATGCGCCCTTCTGGGCGGCGTAGACGGCGGCCGCGCCCTGCTCGCCGAGCAACGGATTCGTCACATCGCAGGCGACGCGCAGCTCCAGCTCGCCGATGCGGGGATCCAGAGCGGCCAGATCGACTGCGTCGAGGTCGGGGATCGGCCCGGGCAGTGGCCGGCCGGAGCCCCGATACCAGACCCCCAGGGCGAGGAGCAGCCCTGCGCCCCCGTCCGTGGTGGCGCTGCCGCCGACGCCCATGACTACGTGGCGAACGCCGGCGCCGAGGACAGCCTGCAGGATCTCGCCGGCCCCCTCGGTCGTGGCCATGAGAGGTTCGCGTGGCTCGCCCTCGGGCAGGCGGGAGAGGCCGGACGCCTCGGCCAGTTCCACGGCAGCTCGGCTCCTGTCCGTGGACAGCAGCCAGCGGGCGATCAGCGGCCGGCCCAACGCATCGTGGGCCGGGCACTCCTGCCACTCCCATCCGCCGGCCTCCGCCATGGCCGCGAGCAGCCCTTCGCCGCCGTCCGCGAGCGGCGCCAGGATCAGCTCGTCGTCCGGACGGGCCCGCGCCCAGCCCTCCGCCAGCGCCCTCGCCGCTTCCACGGACGAGAGCGAGCCCTTGAACGAATCCGGCGCCAGCAGGACGTGCAGGCGATCGCTGCGGCTGCTCATCGCGACCCGGGCGGACGCGCTCCGCCAGCCGCCGGTCCCCCGTCCCCAGTCGCGGCGCCCTCGTTGCGCCGCTTCTCCAGGTACTCGGGGATGCGGATCATCGGCGGCCGTTCGTGGTCGGCCAGCTCGATGACCTCCAGGCCGAGGCGCCCATGTCCGGACCGCGGCAGCTTCATGGTCGACCCGAGATCGGCGAAGAGCCGCGTCTTGCTCCGTTCCTCGAGGCGCTTCATGACCGCCTGCAGGATCACGAAGCTCATCTTGGACAAGCCCTCGAGCTCCTGGTTGCGATGGATCCGCCGCTCCAGATCCACCTGGCCCAGCCCTTCGAGCCCGCACCGTTCGGCCACGTCGATGAGGTGGACGATCTCGACCGCGTAGCCGGTGAAGAAGGAGAGCGTCTCGAGCAGGCTCCGCCGGCCCGCGTACTCGCCTGACAGCGGCTGGATCAGGCCGGACAGCTCGGGAAAGAAGAGGTTCACCAGCGGCCGCGCGACGAGCTCCGTGACCCGTCCTCCTCCGCCCTCCTTGAGGATGCCGTCCTCGACGATCGGGCGCCGGTAGTAGCCCTTCACGTACTGGATCCGCTCCTCGGCGATGAGCGGCCCAACAGTGCCGTACACCATCCGCGGGTGCCAGTTGCGGACGTCCGTGTCGGCCCAGGCGACGATGTCGCCGCTCGTCTCGTACAGGCTCTTCCAGAGCGCCTCGCCCTTGCCGGGGAAGCTGCCATACCGAGTCAGGACTTGCTGATGGATGACGACCCGCGCGCCCTCGGACTCGGCCACCTCGCGAGTTCGATCGGACGAGTCGGAGTCGACGACGAGCAGCTCGTCGACCAGCGGATGGCGTTCCATCAGGTCGCGCCGGGCCAGGCTCACGATCGCGCCGATCGTCTCCTCCTCGTTCAGGGCCGGCAGGACGAGGCTGACGGTCAGCCCCTGCTTGCGCTTGAGGCTCACCAGCTGATCGAGGTCCCCGAACTCCCGGTGGTGGAAGTTGGACTCTCCGAACCAGCGCTCCACCCTAAGCGGGATCGAGCGAGCCTCGTGAGCCGCACGCTCGGCCGCGGCGAGGGTCTCGGCCCGCGCCTCGAGCCTCTCGAATGTGGCCTGGCCGATGGCCTCTCGAGTCTTGACGACGATTACCGTCTTGCGCGAACGCGTCGCGATCGCCTCGGGCAGGGCTCCGAACAGGTAGGTCTCGCCGTTGCTGGTGGTGGGCGCGGCGGAGGCGCCCATGACCACCACATCTGCCGCCTCGGCCTCACGCAGGATGGCATTGCGGATGTTCGGCGCCTCGCGAACGGCCTGCTCCACCTGGCCGTCCGCGTGCTGGCGGATGAAGTGAGCCAGGGCGCGCTCCGACTGCGTTCGGAGTCCCTCCGCGATGCCGCGCGGGACCAGGTGCAGCGCCACGATGCGGGCCTCGTTGCGATGAGCCAGGGCATCGGCGAAGCGCAGCGCCAGGACGGCGTGAGGGCCGCCGCGGATGGGCACGAGGATGCGCTTGATCTCGGCCGGGCCGCGTTGCTTGACCACGGCGATATCGCAGGGGGAGTCGCGGACGACTTCGTCGATCGTCGGCGAGAAGACCGAGGCCTGGGCTCCGGGCCGGGCAGGCGACGGCTTGCCGCCCCAGCCGAAGACGATCAGATCCGCGTCCAGCTCTGTGGCGGCCTCCACGACGCCTTCGGCCGCACGGCGTCCAATGCGGACGATGGGGTGGATGGTGACGCCCTCCGGGGCGTAGTCGAGGACCCGCTGCAGCAGCCGGCGGGCCTGTCGGGCCCGCGTGGCACCTTCGCTGAGGGGCGTTCCCTCCGGCACTTCCACGATGCCGAGCACGGTGAGGATGCCTGTCCGGCGATCCATCAGCGAGGCGCCGAGGCGGACGAGCTCCTGGGCGGTCAGCGGGTTCGCGACCGGAATCAGGACCCGCGACGGAAGCGGCGTGCGAGTCATGGGGCTGGCTTCTCCGGCGCACGTGTCCGCGGCGCACGAGTCTGCGGCGCACGAGTCTGCGGCGCACGAGTCTGCGGCGCACGAGTCTGCGGACCGCGTGGGGAGGCTTCGCCGCCGCCGGTTGCGCCGCCGCCGGTTGCGCCGCCGCCGGTTCCGCCGCCGCCGATTCCGCCGCCGCCGGTTCCGCCACCGGTTCCGCCGCCGCCGATTCCGCCGCCGGTTGCGCCGCCGCTCGCCGCCGCTGCCTGCCAGTGCTTCACGAGATATGGCTTGAGCAGCTCGAATTCGCGGGCCTGGCGCTCGACCCGCTCCTCGGCCTGTTCGTCGGTGAGGCGCCGGTTCTCGACGACGAGGCTCCCGACCCGGCCGAAGTAGATCGGCACGAACGCCGCCACGAGCCGCTCCACCGGAATATCGCCGAAGCTCGCCGAGACCAGCAGGTCGTAGAAGACTCGGGCCCAGAGATCGTCCGGAAAGTGGAACGAGGCCACGGCGTCGGATAGCTCGTCCGTGGACGGCAGCCCGTCGCCGGCGAAGCCTTCGCCCGCCTCCCGCCCAAGCCCCAGGCGGTGGGCCGCGGCCTCGGCCGCTGATCCGGCCTCCTCCGCGAGGGCGAGCACGTGCCTGCAGTTGCCCGGCGCCAGAAACCGCTGCCACGTCTCGGCGAGCGTCAGCGAGCCAGCGTGGAACTGGCTCAGCAGGCGCAGCGTGTTGACTTCCAGCGGGGGCGGCTCGCCGTACCGTTCGAAGCCGTAGACGGGCACGTCGTGGCTGCCGCTGATGGCGAGCCAGCGGTCGGCGTTGTCACGAGCCATCGTGAGCAGCGTCCCAACGACCTGGCGGAACATCGGCCCCAGGTCCGAGCCCGGGTCCTTGGCGTCGTGGATCTTGGCCCCCAACCGCGTCTGGCACACTGCGAAGCCGCCGTTCAGGGCGGTCGTCGTCATCCAGATGTCGATGCCGAAACGAGAGACGTCCGGCGTCCAGCTCTCCTGCTCCAGGTAGTGGCGGACCAGGTCGCCGCTGACCCCGAAGTCCCCGCCGATCGGCTGGCGGATGCGGTGCCCGTACAGCGCCCTTGTCACGGGGTAGGTGACGGTATTGGTGATCGTGCCGTCGTACTTGTAGCGCGCGTACAGGGGAGCCACGTAGTCATAGCCGCCTTTGAGGATCGGGCCCGCCAGCAGCTCGATCCACTCCGGGACGATGGAGCGCAGGTCCGAGTCGACGACGACCAGTGCATCGACCTCCAGCGCGGCCGCCATCTCGAAGAGCGTCCGCAGGGCCGCGCCCTTGCCCCCGATTCCGTCTACGTCGGGGTAGGTCAGGCTGACGCGGTCGAGGCGGTTCTTGGGGTGGACGAGCAGGATCTGCTCGACGTAGCCGGGCGGCTCGGTCTCGACCACCACCCGCTGCGTGCCGTCCGGCGAGCCGGCATCGGCGTTCACCAAGACCGGGCGCAGGTCCGGGAAGTACTGGACCAGGCCGGCCTGAGCCGCGCGGACCACATGGCCGATCGTCGCCGCGCTCCGGAAGCTCGGGATACCGACCATGATGTCGGCGCAGCCGAGCCGGGCGATCTGATCGCGAATTGCTGGGGTGAGCACGCTCGACGGCATCGTCGTCACCGTACCACGCCTTGCGCGTCCAGTGCGCCTGCGGCTGGCGGCCGAGCCTACTTGAGGGGCATCGGCGCGATGGACCAGTCGTCGTTGCGGCCGTTCGGGATGTAGCGGCTGTTGGCGGCCTTGTAGGCCAGCGCCGCGAAGCCGAGGCCACGCCACGTCGAGACGAAGCTGCCGATCGGCAGCCGGACGAACGGGGTGATACGGACCAGCTCACCGGTTTCGAGCGCTCCGCCCAGGAGGCGCTTGCGCTCCAGGAGCGGAACGTCCAGGAGGATCGAGCCGTCGATGCTCAGGAGGTCTACGGCGACGAAGGCGATGGGTCTATCCGGGTCCAGGTTCCGCCTGGCTTCCGGTTGGCGCGATATCCGGTTGCCGACGAGCATCTGGGTCGTGAGCCGGCCCCCGCTGGGTGCCTCGATGCCCACGAGCGGCACGCCCGCGGTGGCCTGGGTCGGCTCCACGGTCAGGAAGCCGTCGAGGATCAGCTCATCGGCTTGGGCCCCGGCCGAGACGGCCTCCGCGACGGTCGCGAACTCCTCGGTACAGTCGACGCCCTCCTCGTCGACGAAGCGGGTGCGGCCGCGTGCGAGCCGCGCGATGACGCGGACGCCTCCCCAGCTCGGCTCGATCAACGGATCGGGGACGGCGCGAGCGCCCCGCCCGAATCGCTGCGGGCGCCAGTCCTCGGGTGGCAGGGGTGCGGAAGGCGGAGCCGGCCGGGCTGCTCGGCGCAGGAAGGGCATGACCCGATTCTAAGCCCGCCGGTCGGCGTAGCCCGCTGGGTTCGCCCGGCGCCAGGCCCACGCCGAGCCGATGATCTCCTCGATCGTTCCGTGGCGAGGCTGCCAGCGAAGCACCTCGGCAGCTCGGTCGGCGCCGGCCACGAGCACCGCCGGGTCGCCGGCCCGGCGCGGCCCAATCCGGACCGCGATGCGGTGACCGACCACGGTCTCGGCCGCGGCAACGACCTCGCGGTTGCTGAAGCCCGTGCCACTTCCCAGGTTGCAGATCACGGGCTGGCACGGGCCGGCCGGCGGGCCGGTGCGAGGATCGGCCGGGTCGGTGGCCAGGAGGGCCAGCAGATGCGCCGCGGCCAAATCCTCGACGTGGATGTAGTCGCGGATACACGTTCCGTCGGGCGTGGGGTAGTCATCGCCGAAGAGCGTCAGCTCGCGCCCTTCCTCGGCCGCGGCCAGGACGTTCGGGATCAGGTGCGTCTCCGGCGAGTGCAGTTCGCCGTTCCGGGAGCTCGCGCCCGCGGCGTTGAAGTAGCGCAGGATCACGCTCCGGAGGCCGTATCCGTGGCCGTACCAGTCGATCGCCCCCTCGACATCCCGTTTCGTTTCGCCATAGGCGCTGATCGGCCGGACTGGATCGGACTCCGTGATCGGCGTTCGTTCGGGGATGCCGTACGTGGACGCCGTCGAGCTGAAGACGATGCGCTTGACGCCTGCCGCCCGCATCCCGTCGAGCATCGCGATGCCGCCCACGACGTTCTCGCGGAAGTAGCTGGCCGGGTCCGTCATCGATTCGCTCACCAGCGACCTGGCGGCGCAGTGCAGGACGGCGTCGATACTGCGCCGCTCCAGCAGCTCGGCCATGGCGTCCGCGTCCCCGTAGCCGCCGATCTGCAGGACCGCTCCCTCCGCAACCGCGCCGCGGTGGCCGGTCGAGAGATCGTCGAGGACGGTGACCTCGTGCCCGGCCGCAAGGAACGCGTCGACGGACACGGACCCGATGTAGCCGGCGCCGCCGGTCACGAGGATGCGCATTCAGCTACCTCCGAAGCGGCGGAAGAGACCTCTCCTGCGGCGCGAGGCCGACGGCTCGGGCTCGGCTTGGGGGGTGGGTTGGGTCGGCTCAGCCGGTTCGCCCTGGGCCGCGGACTCGCCCGGGCGCTCGGCATGAGTTGGGGTCGGCGGCGCTGCGCCGGTGGCCTCCCCGGGCTCGGCCGGTCCTGCCTCGCCCTCGGTCCCCAGAACGATGGCCAGCGCTTCGCGCAAGGCCGCTGTCTCGGCATCCTCCTCGGACGGCTGCTCGGCGCTTCGGTCGAAGGACGGTCGCCGTCGAGCTGCGGGCTCGACTCGCTCGTCTGGCTCGGCAGATTGCGCCGCGAGAATCTCGTTGGGCGCGAGACGAGCGGCCTCGGCCTCGGCGGCCTCGAACTCCTCGGCACGAGGCTTGCCTGCCACGACTTCGGCCACCTCATCGTCGGCGGCGTCGGCGGCCTCGGCGGCCGCGGCACCCTCGGCGGCCTGGAAGTCGTGGGCTCGCGGATCGGCCGCATCCGCCTCTGCGATCTCGAGTATCCTGCGTGCCTCCCCTTCCCGGGCCCAAGCTGCCGCGAGCTCGGCCGCTTCCCGTTCGGCCGCCTCGGCGACGAGTGTGATCCTGACGGCCACGCTCTCGTCCGCGGTGGCGGCCTCCGCCTCGGTCGTGCCAGCGGCCTCCGACTCGGCTGCCTCGAGCTCGACCGCTGCGGTGACGTCCGCCACTCCGGAGACTCGACCGGGCGCGCTTTCCGGCGTCTCTTCGGCCAGTTCGGCGGCGTCGACCGCCTCGACTGCGGCGGCCGACTCTGCGACGGCGAAGGCGTCCTGAGTCGGCGCCCGGAGCTCGTCTGCGTCGAAGCGCCGGTTCCCCGACGGCATGGCGCGGTGGGGCTCCCGCCGCGTCGCGGTGCGGTGTGCCGGCGGCATAGCGGCCGCCGCGGCGGCGGCAGCAGCCGCGGCGAGTCGCCCGGCCTGGCGCCGATCCTTGAGGGGCTCGGAGGGCAGCTCTGAGACCAGGCCCGGGGGCAATCCGGGCCGCGGTTCTCCGCCCTCGGCCGGCTCCGGCGGACCGGTGCTGCGGCGCCTGCTCAGAGCCTCCAGGCGTTCGGCCGCCATCAGCGGCAGGTCGGGCAGCTCCGCCTCGACCCGTTCGGCGCCGCGGTGTTCGAGGGTCTCGACGACACGCCCGGCGACCACGTTCTCGGGATCGAGGGCCATGGCCCGATCGGCGAACGTGCGGGCCAGCCGTTCGTCGCCGCGCTCGAGCGAGACCAGTGCAAGCCCGGCGACTGCGATCGCGTTCGTGGGGTCGATCTCGATCAGCTCCCAGTAGGTTGCTTCCGCCTGGTCGAGCAAGCCGTCGGCCAGGGCCCTGTCGGCCCGTAGCAGCAATTCGAACATCAGCCGGCCTCGGAAGAGCGGTGTGGTTCCGAGCTCGTTCGCATCACGATGTTGGATTGTCCAACAACCGACCGTCCGATATCGACTGGCGAGCCATCTCAATCAGGACGGCGCGATCGTTGAGGGCCGGCTCGGCTATGACTCGCTCGGTCAGATCGTTCAGCAACCTGCCCAGCAGACGACCCTGCGGCAGATCCAGCTCGGCCATCAGGTCGTTGCCGTCGACGGCGAGCTGACCGCGTCCCAGCACGGCATGAGCCGCCAGCTCGACCCCGATTCGGGAGGCCAGCTCAGCCAGGTGGCCCGCGTCGGATGGCAGCCCGCTGCCCTCGTTGTCGGCGGCGCGGAGGGCCAGCAGGTCGTCGACCGAGCCCGGCCCGATCTTGCGGATGAAGCGCCGGATCGCGGCGTCGGTCCAGCTCGGTTGGTACGAGAACATGTGGTGAGCCACGAGATGAGCCACTCGCTCCTGGAGGGCGCGCGGGGCATGAAGGCCGGCCAGGAAGTCGCGGGCCTTGACCGCCCCAACCGTCTCGTGGCCGCGAAAGTGGCCGTCCGCCAGACAGTCAGGCTTGCCGACGTCATGGAGGAGTGACGCGAGTCGTACCAGCGATCGGTTGGGCGCCGCGTCGACGGTGCGCAGTGTGTGGTCCCACAGGTCCTCGTCGGCCTTCTTGTTCTGCAGTATGCCGCGTTGGCGGGCAAGGTCCGGGGCGACGACGGCCAGCAGGCCGGTCCCCTCCATCAAGCGCAGACCGACGGACGGCCGCGGAGCGGCGAGCAGCTTGAGCAGCTCGGTGCAGACACGCTCGCCCGATAGGTGGGCCGCCAGCCCGGCGTTCCGACCGATCGCCTCCACGGTCGCAGGGTCCACCTCGAACTCGAGTGTCGCTGCCAGGCGGACGGCCCTGATCATCCGCAGGGCGTCTTCGCCGAAGCGCCGGTCCGGGTCGCCCACGGCCCGAAGGAGCCGGCGAGCGATGTCGTCGCGACCGCCGTGGGGATCTACGAAGGCCGGCTCCTCGGCCGGCCGGCCGCCCCAGGCAATTGCGTTCACCGTGAAATCGCGGCGGGCCAGGTCCTCCTCGATCGACTTGCCGAACTGCACCGCATCGGGGTGTCGGTGGTCGGAGTAGGAGACGTCGCGCCGAAAGGCGGTGATCTCATACTGAGCGCCGCCGTGGCGCACCACCACCGTTCCGAAGCGGTTCTCGTAGATGGATCTCGGAAAGAGGGCCCCGATCCGGTCGGGCGGAGCGTCGGTGGTCAGGTCCCAGTCGGCCGGATCGCGGTCCAGCAGGGCGTCGCGCAGGCATCCCCCAACCACATAAGCCGCGTGACCGCCGTGCCGGAGCGTCTCGAGCAGATCGCCGACGCGGGCCGGGATCCTCGGGAGTGGGGCCGCGGGCGGCGTGGCCGCGCTCTCCGATGGGGCCCTTCTCGCGGCCCGGTCCCGGTCAGGCTCGCTTCTCGTTGTTCTTCCCCGGGTCATTGCCCCACCGCCGCAAGCCGCCCGAAGGCGTCCAAGTCAGGCCCTCGTCCCGGTCAGTGGCCAAGGAAGAGGTACGTTCGCCAGGTCTCGTTCCGGTCGTCGCGGAGGTACGGGGTGAAGACCGAGTACACGTCACAGCGCGGCTCCGAGGGCCTGCGCAACAGCCGGAGCCTAGCCTCCTCCAGCACCTTGCCGCCCTTGCGGTGGTTGCAGGCCTTACAGGCAGTAACCAGGTTGTCCCAGGCGTGGGCCCCGCCGCGATGCCGCGGCACTACGTGATCGAGGGTCAGATCGCCGGTCTTGCGGCCGCAGTACTGGCACGTGTAGGCGTCGCGGATGAAGACCTCGCGGCGGGTGAGCTTGACGCGCGGCCGTGGTCGGCGGATGAGGTGCTGGAGACGGATGACGGCGGGCGCGCGGTAGTCGGCCCGCGGCGTCCGGATCAGCTGATGGTCGTACTCGAGCACTTCGGCCCGCTCGCCGAACACCAGCCGGAAGGCGCGCGGCAGGTTGCACACGTTGAGCGGCTCATAGTTCTGGTTCAGGACCAGGACGACGCCCTCCATGGAACGCATCCTACCAGAGCATGAGGCTTGGCCCGTGCTTGCGCCACGCACGGGCGGCGCCATGCAGGCCAGCTTTAGCCAGGGCCCCACCGCTCGGGTGGGTGACGGCCGGTCATGGGCCCGGCTGAAAAGTGATCCGGCGGCCTTGCGGCCGCCGGATCAACGATGTCGGAGCTAGACGCCGGTCACGGGGGGTACGTGTACTCGTCCCCGGGCTTATTGATCTTCGACACACCACCGGGCGTGGTCACGATGACGTCAACTTTCGAACCGGGGGTTCCGGGGGGAACGGTCGCCGTGAAGGAGCTGTCGGTGCCGGGCGTGAACGTGGCTGACGCCACGCCGAACTTGACCGAGTACACGCCGGTGAGGTACTCGCCCGAAATCGTTACGGAGCCCGTCCCGCTGCCGACGTGCGTGACCACCGGCGGCGGATACAGCTCGATGAGATGGGCTCCGCCATGGGCGAGGTCCACAGCGATGGCCTGGAAGTAGGCTGCCAGGTCAGGTCCGGCCGGCGAGTCGAAGAAGTACGGGGCAGCGGTGCCGGAGGCCATGCTCTGGAGCAGCGATAATCCCGTCTTGCCCGACCAATATGTCGATTCTTGTGTGTTCTGCGAGTGCGTCTGGCAGTTTTGACTAACGCCGTAGCCGACGGCGTAGATCTTGATGCCATCGAGCTTCGCTGCCGTGGCAGCGGCATCCGCGGCAGTGCATGTGAATTGGGCGTTGTTCAAGCCCAAGGCGCCCGTGGAGTCCTGCGGCTGGCCATCCGTCTCCAGGAGGATGCCCTTCACCGAGCCCTCGCGGCCGTAGGTGTTGAGATACCAGTGCGCCATGTTGATCGGAGTGGCCAGGGTCGTGCCGTAACTAGCCGCCGAGATGCAGGCGATCGACTGCACGAGGTCGCTGGACGTGTTGGAATAGTCGCCCCTGTTCGGGCTTGGATTGTAGGCGGGGGGAGAGTCGGTGTCGGTGCCGCTGAGGCCGACCTCGGCGCCGCTGCGGCCGACCGGGACCCATGCGCCGGCAGTGAGTGGGCCGGGCACCCAACCGGTCAGGTTCTGCACCGTATCGCCGGTGTTGTGCACGGCGGCCGAGGTGCTGTTGACGTGGCGGGTCACGGTCCAGGTCGTTGTGGCCGAACCACCCGTCACCAGCATCTGCTCGTCGCTAGCAGTGCCAGCAGGACCGACCTTGATGGTGAAACTCCCGCTGGTCGGGAACCAGCCGGTCGGCGCCGCCGCGACGTAGATCTTCGTGTCAATCAGGCCGACGACCGACGACACCGTGGCGCCGCCGTTGTGCGTGTTGGCCGTGGTGCTGTCAGCGTGGCGGGTCACGGTCCAGGTCGTGGTGCCGAAACCAGCCGTCACCACCATATGCTCGGTATCGATCATGACGGTGTAGCTGCCACTGGTCGGGAACCCGGCAGCCGACGAGACGTAGATCTTCGTGTCGGTCGTGCTGACTCTCAGGCTCACCGGCGCGCCGCCGTTGTGCGCGACGCCGCCGGTGCGCGACGACACGGTCCAGGCCGCGGTGCTCGCATCGGCTGTCACCGTCATCTGCTCGCTATCGACCACGATGGTGAACGGGAAAGTCGTCGGGAACCCAACCTTCGACGGGACGGGGATCGTCGTGGTTGAGGCGTTGATGGCGTTGACCAAGGACACCGCCGCGCCGCTGGCGTGCGCGGCGTGGGATGAGCCGCGCGTCGCGATCCAGGCCCCGGCACCCGAATTCGCTGTCACCGTCATCGTCTCGCTATCGATCTTGATGCTGAACGGGAAAGTCGTCGGGAACTCGGCCTTGGACGTGACGGGGATCGTCGTGGTTGAGGTGCTGATGGCGGCGCTCAGGGTCGTCCTGCCGGTGATGGCGGTCGTGGGATTGATCAGGGTGGTCGTGATACTCGTCAGAGTTGTGTTGGGGAAGAAGTTGTTGTCCTGCGCCTGACCAAAGCCCGTTGTGGAGCATGTCTGCGAGGGGTCGCCCGTAGAAAGATCGACAGCACTCGGGCCGGTCAGGCCGAGCGCGACGCGCTGCTTCGTCGGGTTGTAGACCCCGAGGACCGCATTGGCGGCGCTTTTCAGCGACGCGATCTTGTTGTGGCCACTCGAGTCGTTGCCGTTCATGCTCCACGTGCGGTCGAGAATGATGACCAGGTCCACGGGAACATCGGGAGGCGCCCAGCAAGCCCCCTTGCAGGCGGCCGACACGACCGAGCCCGTCGATCCGCTGCTTACCCCGAGGACGGGGGCGAGCGCATACTGCGTAGTTGCACTGCCCGTGATCATGACGACGTTGCACTTGTCGCCCACTTCGGGATCGCAGGCAGAAACTCGCGTCTTGCCGATGCCCGTGAAGTCGCTGGCAACCGCATACACCGGCGGGGTCCCGAGTGGGACGTGGTGGAGGGCGTTATGCGGGTCGCACACGCCCGGAATATCCCTGGAGATCAAAGGAGCCGCCGTGACGGAGTCCGCGCCGATCAGGCACCTGTAGGTGATCGTGTACGCCGATGTAGGCAGACCCGGGTAGTTCGCCTGGATGTTCGCATCGATCAGGGCCTTCGCAGACTTCCACGAGTGAGGGTCGGTGTCAAGCAGCGTGCCGTCGACCGGCAGTACAGACCCGCCAGTGAGCGCAGCCGCATCCAGAGTGTTCACGAGGATCTGCCTGTTGTTCCTGAGAACGCCCAGATCGATAACCATGGCGGCGAATCCGAGGATGACGATCAGGACCAGTTCAAAGAGGACGAGTATCTGCCCGCGCTCTCGTTTACCGTCACGTCGCGAATGCCGCATTTCTGTTCCTCCCATCCCCCTGTACCGCGTGGTGGTCCCGCTCACGTGGCGCCTATGCTATCGAGGACCATCTCCACGGTGGAACTGAGGTCGAACGCCGTCCCGAACGCCAGCGGGAAGAACGTGTGGTACGAATAGTTGGCTTTCACGGAGACGAAGTCACCGGTCACGGCGTCGCTACACACGATCGTCCCGGTCTTATCACTGCATGTGACCCCTACACCCGACAGGGTGAGCCCCGCCTGCGCCGCCGCGGATTTCGCAGCATCCGTGGCCGCTGTTTCGATCTTGCTGGGGTCGGAAACCATGGCGGCGACACGCGCGCCTTCGCGGGCAGCGTTGATTACGGTCATCCTGTTGTAGAGCGCGAAGCCGAAGTCGAGGATCCCCGACAGGATGAGCATGAAGATGGGGATGACCATGGCGAACTCGACCATAGCTTGGCCACGTCTGCGAGTGGTTCGGCGGCCGGATGGGCCGGGCTTTGAGTTCGACACGGCCTTCGCTCCCTTTGTCTACGGTGTCCAGATGGGCGGCACTCGGTTGGATGGTAGCGGTCCAACCTCGCCGGCATCGGTCTGCAGTAAATGGGCGTGCTGATGTCAGTCAGCAGAGGGTAGGTACGGCTCCTTGCACCCACCATTACGGATGGCGCCACCAGGCACTTGTGAACGACCGTTCCGCATCTTGGGTACGAAATGCTGGGCGAGGACCCGAAATGTCCTACCCGCCAAGGGCGCATTTGCACCAGACAGACGCCCGCAGAGCCTACGCTCGGGTGGGCTCGTCGGCAACGAGACGGTATCCGCCACCTGCTGCGGTGAGCAGGTGGCGAGGTTGGCTCGGATCGACCTCGAGCTTCTGGCGGAGCCTCCGAACGGTCACCCAAACGTATGCCGGATCCGCACCATCCGAGTCCGCCCAGACCTTGTGAAGCAGATGCTCAGTGGCGACCGCGTTGGGCATGCTGGCCGCCAGCGTGGCCAGGAAACGAGATTCCGTCGGCGAGAGCGAAACCTGCTGGCCGCGGATCGTCGCCTGACGGCGGCGTGGGATGAGCGTCACGTCTCCCAGATCGAGCTCTTCGACAGGGATCTGATCTTGCAGCCGGCGCAGAACCCGTCGCACCCTGGCCACCAGCTCGGCGTAGTCGTAGGGCTTGGTGACGTAGTCCTCGGCGAAGTGGGCGATGAGATCCGCCTTGCTGTCTGCGGCTGCAATCGCCGAAAGGACGAGGATCGGGATGTCGGCTCGGCTCTTGATTCGACTCGCCACGGCCTGGCCGTCCATCTCCGGCATCATCAGATCAAGGATCACGAGGTCCGGCCAGGCTGCGTCCAGCTGCTCGAGCGCTTCGGCGCCGTTGGCGGCCCTCGCCACTTCGAAGCCATCGCCCGCCAGGCGGTCGGCCAGGGCGTCCAGATGGGCCGGATCGTCGTCGATCAGGAGAAGCCGGGCCTCGCTCATGAATGGGAGTGTACGAGTCCGCGCAGTGCCCGGGAGGCCGAATCGTCTCCGATGCCAGCCAGCTCTGACTCTACCGCAGCCCCGGTCCACGCCCCGAACACAGCCTGGGCACAGGCGGGGGTTCAGGGGATGCCGCGTATAATCCGGTCGCGAGGCCGGCCGTCGTGCCGCAGAAGCACGCCCCGCTTCCCGCCGAAGAAGGAACTGCAGGCAGAATGACCGCCGAGACATCCACCTGGGCCACGAAGAAAGGCCTCGCCCAGATGCTCAAAGGCGGCGTCATCATGGACGTCGTTACCCCCGAGCACGCCAGGATCGCCGAGGATGCAGGCGCCTGTGCCGTGATGGCCCTCGAACGCGTCCCGTCCGACATTCGGGCCGCGGGCGGCGTGGCCCGGATGAGCGATCCGGCGGTGATCGAGGGAATCATGGCGGCGGTCAGCATCCCGGTCATGGCCAAGGCCCGCATCGGGCATTTCGTCGAGGCCCAGGTTCTCGAGGCTCTCGGCGTCGACTACATCGACGAGTCGGAGGTCCTGACCCCGGCCGACGAGGCCAACCACATCGACAAGCACCAGTTCAGAGTGCCGTTCGTGTGCGGTTGCCGCGACCTCGGCGAGGCGTTGCGCCGCATCAACGAGGGCGCGGCCATGATCCGGACCAAGGGCGAGGCCGGTACCGGCGACATAGTCGAGGCCGTTCGCCACATCCGGACGCTGATGGCGGAGATCCGGCGCCTGCAGTCGATGCGCGAGGACGAGCTGTTCGTCGCGGCCAAGGAACTCGACGCTCCGTACGACCTGGTCAAGCAGGTCCACGACGAGGGCAGGCTGCCGGTCGTCAACTTCGTGGCCGGCGGGATCGCCATCCCGGCCGACGCGGCCCTGGCCATGCAACTCGGGGCCGAGGGCGTCTTCGTCGGATCCGGCATCTTCAAGAGCGAGAACCCCTCCCGGACTGCCGAGGCCATCGTCCAGGCCACGCTCCACTTCGACAACCCCAAGATCATCGCCGAGGTTTCGAAGGGATTGGGCAGCCCGATGCGCGGGATCGCGGCGGTCACGATCCCGGAGGCGGAGCGGCTGGCCGTCCGGGGCTGGTAGCCCGGCGTAGCGGGACGCAAGCGGAGGTCGGCGGACCGGGGTTCACATGAAGATCGGCGTACTGGCGCTTCACGGCGCCGTCATCGAGCATATCCAGACCCTGCGGTCGATCGGTGTCGAAGCCGTTCCCGTGCGGCTGCCCGAAGACTTGGACGGGATCTCCGGCCTGATCCTGCCCGGTGGCGAGAGCACGACGATGCGCAAGCTCGTCGCAAGGTGGAATCTGCGCGAGCCGATCATGGCCCTCGCCCGTTCCGGCGCCCCGATCCTGGGCACGTGCGCCGGGATGATCATCGTGGCCCGGGAGATCGCCGGGGGCGAAGAACCGGTCTTCCCGCTCATCGACGTGACCGTCGAGCGGAACGCCTTCGGCCGCCAGCTCGACTCATTCGAGACCGACCTGTCGGTGCCGATTCTGGGCGATCGTCCGGTGCACGCGATCTTCATTCGGGCCCCCATAATTGGGCGCGTGGGTCCCGGTGTGGAGGTGTTGGCCAGGTTGCCCGATCGGCGCGTCGTGGCGGTCCGCCAGCGCAACGTGCTGGCGATCTCGTTCCATCCCGAGCTTGCGGGAGAGACGCGCTTCCATCGACTCGTGGCCACGATGGCGACCGAATACGCCGATCCAGCCGAGGGGGCCGCGGCCGGGGGCACCGAGGGGTGGTCGCTGGGGGAGGCCGTGTGAGCGGACGCGTCCGCCTCGCCCGAATCACCGATCTTGCGGCGCTGGGGGAGCTGTCGCGGCTCTCCCAGCTGGAGCACGTCGACGCGCGATCGCTCGGGCTGCCGGTCAGCGGACCTCGAATGGGTGTCTTCAGCCTGTTCCGGCTGCCGCTCGGAGCCTTCCGTCCGAACGATCTCCTGTTCGTCTACGAGGACGAGCGCCGCCTCTCCGGGCTGCTTCGCGTGGAACGCGACGGCTCCCGCGACGACTGGACGATCGTCGAGCTGGATGCCATCGGCTCGGGCGATTCGGGCGACACGCGTTTTCGGATGGTCCAGCACCTGCTGCGTGACGGGGCCAAGCGGGGAGCGATGAGGTTCCATGTGGCCTGCTCGGAAGGGCAGGGCAACGTGGAGCTGTTCATGCAGGCCGGCTTCGTCCGCTACGGTCAGGAGAGACTCCTATTCCGCGGCACCGCCGAACCGCTGCCGCCGGCCTGGGCGGAGGAGCGCTGCCGCGCCGCCCGCATCCGGCCCTGCCAGCCGCTCGATGCGCTGCCGTTGGCCCGGCTGTACGCCGCGGTCACGCCGCAGCCGGTGGCTCGCCTCGAGTCCTACCGCCTGGGAGATTGGGAGCGACAGGGCCAGACCACGCGGGTGCCACGTTCCAGCATGGCCCCGATCCTGCGGTTCGCGGAGATGGAGGCCTACCTGCAGACCACGGACGATGCCTCGGGCGATGTCCTCGCCCTGGTGCAGGTCGGTGTCGCCCGAGAGGAGCAGCCCCACTACCTCAAGATCATGGCGCGACCCGAGACGGACGTGAGGCCTCTGGTGAGCTTTGGGTTGGGCTTGATCGCGGCCCGCGTCGGCAAGGGTGGCAGCTGCCCCAACAACGGAGTGCTGACGCCCGTTCGAACCTACGAATCCCCGATCGATCGCCGTTTCGAGGAGGCCGGCTTCGCGCATCTCGCAACCGTGACTCTCCTGCTGAAGGAGGCCCTGGTGCGAGTTGCCGAGTCCAGCCTCGTTCCGGCGGTACGGTAGCGTGCAGAGCAGGAGAGAACGTGGCTGACCAGAACGCGCCACTCCGCCGCCGCGAGTCGGTCGACGACCTGGATCTGCTCTTGCGGGCTCTTCCGCCGGACCTCCTCGGGGCCGTCCATGCCCTGCCGGACCCGTCCCAGCTGATCGAGATCGTGATGGACCTGGGCCGCCGGCCCGAGGCCCGCTTCACCGATGGCGAGGTGACCCTCCTCGACCGCGAAGTCACCGAGCAAGATCTGCAGTACGTAGTCGATCACATCGGCGCCTTCGGTGGGGACAATCGCGCCGGCATCGAGCGGACGCTCCATCGAATCAGCGCCATTCGCAATCGTACGGGCAAGATCGTCGGCCTGACGAGCCGTATCGGCCGGGCCGTCTACGGAACGATCGAGATCATCAACGACTATGTGGAGTCGGGTAGGTCGATCCTGATAATGGGCCGGCCCGGGATCGGCAAGACGACGATGCTGCGCGAGGCCGCCCGCGTTCTGGCGGACGATCACGGCAAGCGCGTCGTCGTCGTGGACACCAGCAACGAGATCGCCGGCGACGGCGACATCCCGCATCCGGCCATCGGCCGGGCCAGGCGGATGCAGGTCCGAACGCCCGCGGCACAGCACGAGGTGATGATCGAGGCGGTCGAGAATCACATGCCGGAGGTCATCGTCATCGACGAGATCGGCACGGAGCTCGAAGCCCAGGCCGCCCGGACCATCGCCGAACGCGGCGTGCAGCTGATCGGCACGGCCCACGGCAACAACCTCGACAACCTGATGCTGAACCCGACCCTGACCGACCTGATCGGCGGCATCCAGACGGTCACCCTGGGCGACGAGGAGGCGCGGCGCCGCCGCACGCAGAAGAGCGTCCTGGAGCGCAAGGCCCCGCCCACCTTCGACGTCATCGTCGAAATCCAGGATCGCGAGAAGGTCCTCGTCCACTCAGACGTGGCCGAGACGGTCGACGCGATGCTGCGCGGCGACCCCATCTCCGCCGAGCTGCGCTGGCGCGACGAAGGCGGCGTGCATCGTTCCCAGTCGCGGCCAAAGCCGTCGCCGCGGGAGGCGTTGGCCAGCGATCGCTTCGGCAGCGACCGGTTCGCCGGGCTCGTTGGGGCAGGCCCGGGCTGGCGGACGGAGCCGGGCTGGCGTGGGTCGGGTTCGTACCATGCCCCGGCGGACTGGCGCGATGCGGATCGAGCGCCGGCCAGGCCGGGCTATCGGCCCGGCTCCAGCGGCGGCTGGCGGACGCCGGTCCGAGGCGCCCGGGAGGTCCGTGAAGGCGCCCGGCGGACCCGCGGCGGGGAGGCGGCCGGCGGCGGAAACGCGGGTGGCGGCGGGCCCGATCAAGGCTGGCCTGACGGAGGGCCGGGCGGTTTCGGCGCTGCCGGCGGGCGCACCATCCCCGGGGAGCGGTTCGGGGTGCCCCCGGCGGGCCCCGGTCCTGCGCCCGGCGAGATCCCGTTCCGTGCAGGAGAGATAGCCGACCGCGGCCCGATCGAGCGCGGGGCGGCGTCGGTCCCGGAGCCGCGCGCCCGCGAGCTGCGTGAGCTGGAGCGGCAACGGTCGTGGGCTCAGCAGGCGACGCGTGCCCTGAACGAGTACCGCGCCGAGGGCGTGGAGGAAGAGGACGGGGAGAGGCCGGGCGGAGCTTCGGCCGAATCCGCCGCCGAGGAGCGCGAGGGCCCGGCCGACGAGCTGGCCGAGGACGACGAGGCCCTAGCGGACGTCGTTCGGCTGCGGGCCGTTGGCGAAGTCCAGGATGACGATGTCGGCCAGCCCGTGCTTCGCGTTCGCGACGGGGATTCGATCCTGCCTACCCTGCGCGTGCTGCCCCATGGCATAAGCCGCAAGCGTTTGGAGCAGGCGATCAAGGAGCTGCAGCTACCCGTCATCATCGCCCGCGATCCGGACGAAGCAGACGTGGTCATGACCCTCAAGAGCGAGTACCGCCGGAAGACCTCGGGCCTGCGCGAGGCGGAGGATCGAGGGCTGCCCATCTACGTCCTGAAGAGCAATACCATCGTTCAGATGGAGGCCAGCCTGACATCCATCTTCTCGCTCGAGGTCGATCCACGCGAGGCCGCCCTGCGCGAAGCGGAAGAGGCGATCGGATTGGTCATCCGTCGCGTCGAGCCGGTCGAGCTTTCGCCGCAGAACGCCTATATCCGGCGCCTGCAGCACCAGATGGCCGAGCGCGCCAATCTCATCTCACGCTCGCGCGGCCGGGAGCCCTACCGTCGAGTCCGGCTGTACCCCTAGACCGCCGGCGCGGTGATGACCACGCCCGAGGTCTTGGTGATCCTGGACTCCTGGTCCCAGGTCATGAAAGTCGGCACCCCGTTGACCGGTTGCGTGTATGTGAGGTGCAGCTTCCATCCGACCGGGGTTCCGTCGTCTCTCACCCAGAACGAAAGCCACCCTTTTGTGTCAGCCGGTCCGACATCGTTTTCCACGATGGCGGCATCCAGGGCCGTCTGGTCCGCCGCTTGCAGCACATGCGCCCGGACTCCGTACCTGGAATCGACGCCCATGTCTGCATAGCTGTTCTTTGGGGACAACATGGACAAGAACTGGCCGGTATCGGTGGCCTTGCGTGCGGTCCTAGTCCACCCTCCGCTACCCTCACGCGTGAAGGTGGAGCTGCCCAGGTAGACGTGTTCGCTCGTCTTGTTGATGCCGGTGTTCGTGGTGGTTGTGACGGTGTCGGCCTCGTCGCCCGCCGCGTACCGCAAGGTGCCGGTCTGGGTCATGATGATCGACCCGCTCTCTGTCGACGACTTGACGGTGAAACTCGCTTCGAACTGGACGGCTGGACCGGCGAGGTAAGCCTTGAGTCTCTGGACAATCGGGGATGCGGCAGATGAGGCGGAAGCGGAGGGCGATTCGCCCGCCAGGCCGCTCGAGGCGCCCGGCGATGTGCTCGCGCCCGGCGATGCGCTCGCGCCCGGCGACGATTCGGCGACCACCGCGTTCAGATCGGCGAAGGGCATGTCCCAGTGAGCGCCGGCGGCGCCGGCGACAAGAGCGGCACCGGCAAGCCAGAGCGCGGCTTCGGCCGTAAACGCGGTGACGCTGCCTATCTTGCTCAACGGATACCTCCCTCTCCCGGATCGCGTCCATCGCGGCTGGGCGAGTTGCGCGCCAAGGATAGTGAGTGCCATCGCTGGCGGACCCTGGCCAAACGGCACAGGCTCGTCCAGGACTGCCGGGCTACTCGGGTGATAGGGCCGGCTCACCGGGCAGGCGGTCAGGGGTCGACCCGGAACGTGCAAGGCCGCCAGCCCGCCACCTCGTTTGGGCGCGGCTCGGCTAGACTCGGCGAATGCACCTCGACGGCGGCCAACGACGGGGCTTCTTTCTGACCCTCGAGGGGCCAGAGGGTTCGGGCAAGTCGACGCAGGCTCAGCGGCTCGCGGCTCGGCTGGCGGCCGCCGGGTACCGCTGCACAGTCACCCGAGAACCCGGCGGAACGCTGCTGGGAGAAGAGGTCCGCCGGATCCTGCTTCACGACATGTCTCCGTCTCCCGCCGCGGATGCACTTCTGTTCAATGCCGCCCGCGCCCAGCTCGCCGCCGAGGTCATCGAGCCAGCCCTGGCAAGGGGCGAGGTCGTGATCTGCGATCGCTTCAGCGATTCCACCCTGGCCTACCAGGGGTACGGTGCCGGACAGGCGCTCGATGCCCTGCGCGAGTTGGCGCGCTTCGCCGTGGGCGCGCTCGTTCCGGACCTGACCGTGCTGATCGATCTGCCCGTTGAGGAGGGCCTGCGCCGCAAGCTCGGCGGACCTGACATCACACGCTTCGAGTCGAGCGCCGACCTGTCTTTCCACCGCCGCGTCCGCGATGGCTTCCTGGCGCTGGCAGAGGCCGAACCGGATCGCTTCCTGGTCTTCGACGGCCGCCAGCCCGCCGATTCGATCGAGGCGGCGATCGCCGAAGCGCTAATGTCGCGGCTCGCAAGGCGGGACGGGTTGCGTCAAAGCAACACAGAGCGAGGCGCTGATAGCTCGAGGACGGCTCTGAGTGAACCGGAACGCGCCTCGCTGCGAATGGACAAGTGAGGGACCCAGTGGCAGCGCCCCCCCCTCTGGTCACGCCCGACAACCAGTCGGAATCGCACTCGGAGGCCGAGCTGATGCGGCAGGTAGCCGCCGGAGATACCGGCGGACTCGAGACTCTGTACGACCGCTATCACTCGATGGCGTATGCCCTCGCCCTGCGGATCACCGCCGAGACAGGGCTGGCTGAGGATGTCGTGCAAGACTCGTTCCTTGGGGTCTGGCGCAATGCTTCTCGGTATGCCGAGCCCAAGGGCAGCGTTCGAGGGTGGCTGCTGGCCATCGTCCGCCACCGGGCCATAGACGCCATAAGGCGCCAGCGCGCGGGCGTGGCCCTGGGCACCGAATCTGACGAGACGCTTCCGGCAGCGCTTACCATCCCCGACATCTGGCCGGAAGTGGCCGGCCGGCTCGATGCCGAGCAGGTCCGCCAGGCGCTGATGGCTCTGCCGCCCGCCCAGCGCGAAGTCATCGAACTCGCCTACTTCGATGGCCTGACCCAGCGCGAGATCGCGGCCCAAACGAACGCCCCCCTGGGCACCGTGAAGAGCCGCATGCGGCTCGGGCTGGTCGCCCTGCGCCAGCAGCTCGTTGGCGACACGGACGGCCGGGCCGATGTCCTGACACTCCGTGCGGCGGGATCGATCCCGTCCGCCGCCAAGAAAGGTCTGGCCTGACATGGCCATTGCCTGCGATCGCGTCCGCGAGCTTGCCTCCGGCTTCGTGCTGGGTGTGCTGGAGTCCGACGAGATGGCCGCTATACGCGACCACCTGGACCACTGTGCTGAGCCGCACCCGGAGCTAGCCGAGTTCGGGGGCGTCCTGCCCTACCTGGCCGTCACGCCGGAGCTTGTTGAGCCGCCGGCCTGGCTGCGCGGCTCCGTCATCGCAGCCGCGAAGGCCGATCTCCAGGCGCGACGACGCGTCGGCAAGCCGATCGAACGTCGGGCGGTCGAGCCGGTTGCGGCAACGGCTACCGCGACTGCGTCAGCCGGCCTTCCCGAGGCCCAAGTCATCTCGCTGGACGCTGCCCGCCGCTCGAGGAGCCGTCGGGCCGTGACCTGGATCACGCGAATGGCGGCCGCCGTGGCGGTCGTGGCCCTGGCGGGCTACGCGGTCCATATCCAGGGCGATCTGGACAAGGCAAAGCAGGATCAGAGCCGTCTGGCAGCCGTCATCAACGTCATCGGCCAGCCCGATACGAGATGGGTGCCGCTCACCGACAATGAAGGCAAAGGGGCGGGTGGGATCGCCGCCCTTCGGCCCAACGGCCACATCGTCGTCAACCTGGATCACCTCTCGGCCACCAAAGGTGACGAGACCTACATGGTCTGGCTGACTGGCGACCGCGGGGCCGTGGCCAAGGTTGGGTCGTTCACCGTCGGCGACGACGGCCAGGGCTTCCTGGAGGTGGACAGCGTCCCAACCTCGGCCAGCGTGTGGGTCAGCGTCTGCAGAGAGCCGAACTCGAAGGTGACGAAGCCCACGGGCCCGACGATCCTGAGCGGCACCATCTCGCTCTGACCCAGGGTCGCCGTGGCGGGCGCGACCGCCGCTGGGGCGCGGGTTCGCGGTAGGGGGTGCGCCTAGGTTGCGGCCCTGCGCACCTAGTCGGCCGGGGCTGGCGGCGTAGCCGCTCTGCCGCCGCCCGCGTGGCGCGCCGAATGCGTCGCCCGCTCGGCTACTTCCAGCAGCTCCTCGGGTGTGCGGGCGTCCAGCGGGAAGCTGGCGATTCCCGCCGAGACTGAGATGCCGTGGCCGTCGACCGGCGGCAGCGCGGCGATGCCGCGGACCAGCCGCTCGACGACGATCAACCCATCCGGGCCTGGGGCCACGAGGATGAACTGGTCCTGGCTGTAGCGAGCGATCGTGTCGACCAGCCGGACCGATTCGGCGAGGATCTGGGCCACGCGCCGGAGCGCCTCGTCGCCGGCCGTGTTGCCGCCCTTCCTCTGGATCTCGGCGAGGTGATCGATCTCGAACAGGGCGATGCTCAGCGGGACGCCCTGCCGCCCAGCTCGAGCCACTTCCAGCTCGAGCATCCGATCGAGTGTCCGGCGATTGGCCAGGCCCGTCAGCGGATCGGTGTGAGCCAGGCGGTCGAACCACTCCGCCCGCTCCGAGCCGAGCGACAGCGCCAGGGCCCGCTCCACGGCCACGGCGGCTAGGTCCGCCAGCGGCTCGGCGGCGACCAGAGCCGCGTGCGCGGGAAGCGGCCCGGCGAAGCCCAGGGCGGTGACGCCCAGCGCCAGCTCTGTGCCGTCGCGCCGGACGACCAGCGGCAGCAGCAGCGCGGTGGCGGCCCCCCGCAGGATCCCGACACGGCCCGCGTCGTCGACCTCCATCGGATGGCGCGATCGGGTGACGTCCGCCAGCGAGTCGTGACTCAGGGAGACGGGTCTGATGGAGCCGGCCTCCTCGGCCGTCCCGGCGTCGACGCCGTATGTGACCGCCAGTTCGAGCTCGTCGCGATCCCGGTCGATGATGTAGGTTGCCCCGAGGCTCGCCCCCAGGTACTCGGCAGCCAGGCCGAGCAACTCTGCCAGCGCGTCGTCCAGGTCGTCGCCACGGGCGACGGCGGCGGCAGCGGCCGCGAACAGCTGACCATCCGTCCTCTTGTGGAGCGGTCGTTCGCCGGACACATTTCCTCCTGCCGCGTGACGATTCCCTCGAGGCGATTGTACGGCCCCGCCCTCCGATCCGCGACGGTGAGGCCCATCTGCTACGGCCGGTTCCCCCGTGCCGGTCTCAGGCCCCCGGCGACTGCGATCCTCCGCCTATACTCGGTCCCGTGAAGCTAGTCGTCGCGGTAGTTCACAACGAGGACGCCCGCGTCCTTATCGACGCCCTGCTTGCCCACGAGTATCGCGCCACGTGGCTGCACAGCTCGGGTGGATTCCTCAAGCAGTCCAACGCCACGATCCTGGTGGGCATCGACGACGCCAAGATCGAGGAGGTCGTGGGCCTGGTACGGGACAACTGCCACGCCCGCACCCAGACGGTGAGCCCGATACCGCCGATCATGGAGCCGGGCGAGTTCTTCCTGCCGTACCCGCTCGAGGTCGAGGTGGGCGGCGCCGTGGTCTTCGTCCTGCCAATCGAACGGTTCGAGCGAATCTAGCTCCCGACTGGCGCTCCACTCGAGGTGCTCACGTGAGCCCATTCCGCCCGGACATCGTCGACGTCTGGATGTTTCGAGAGCGAAAGGCCGGCCTGTCTGCGACTTCCGGTTCGGCGCCGAGCCAGCCCGGCTCGGGGCAGGCGAATGCGCCGCTGGACTCTGCGGGCGCCGCGGCGCCCGGAGGAGACCTGGAGATCCTGCTTCTGCGGCGCTCGCCCGGCCGGATCCTGCCTGGTCTGTGGCAGTGCGTCTCGGGGCGGCTGGAACCGGGCGAGACCATTCCGGCGGGGGCGCTTCGCGAGCTGCGCGAAGAGACAGGCATAGAGGCGGAAGAGATAGCCGGCTTCTACGACCTCGATCAGGTCAACCAGTTCCACGAGCCATCGGTGGGCGCGGTGATCACAGGCGTCATCTTCGCCGTGCGGCTCCGGGAAGGGGCGCAGGCTGCTCTCTCCCACGAGCACGACGCCATGCGCTGGGTCTCGCCCGGAGAAGCGCTGGAGCTGACCGTATGGCCGGCGTACCGCGAGTCGATCCGCCGCATCGCAGAGAACCTCACGGACCCGGCGCGGGCCATCTGGTTCGAACTGACTCTGGCCGGGGAGCGGGCGCGAAACTAGTGCCGGAGGCCGAGAGCGGCCCCAGGCGCCCGAGCGGCGACTGTCAGATCGTGAAGTTGAAGGAAGCGAGGAAGGCGTCGACTTCGGTCATGTCGGAGATCGACGGCGTGTAGCCGGCGTACACAACGTCCAGGTCGTCGTTGTTGATGTACGCGATCCCCTTGAGCGATGCCGCCGACGTGCTGATCGTGAATGTCCTGCCTGGGTGGCCGCCGAGCGTCGTGTCGACGCTGTCCGAGAGGGTGGCTCCCGTGGTGCCGCTCAGCATGCCGTTTACGAACGTGTCGAACACGGACTTGGCTGAGACGGTCTTCACCGAGCCCGTTGGAAACCTCGCCTGCGTCACGACGTAGACGAGATCGTTGCTGACCTCGTATGTCCACGTAGACGCGGGCGCGTCACCGGCGGCTGTGTGGATGGTCCTGGTCGTCAGCGTAGGCTGGCCCGGCATGAGGACGGTGAAGCCGCTGCCGGCGGGCGAGAAGGCGATCCATCCCGGTAGCGGCGCTTCGGTCGGCGGCGCTTCGGTCGGCGGCGCTTTGGTCGGCGGCGCTTTGGTCGGCGGGGCTTCGGTCGGAGGGGCTTCGGTCGGAGGGGCTTCGGTCGGGGCGAGTGTGGTGGCGGCCGTGGATGGGGGCTGGCTGAGCGCGTTGTTCGAGCCTCCGGGCCATGACTTGGATGG
>JBEKPL010000028.1:0-28197 GCA_049520815.1 Candidatus Limnocylindrales bacterium | reverse complement strand
CGTCGCCTACCGATTCGCCGCCCAGGCCCCAGCAGGCAGCCAGGTGAAGATCGCCGTCTACCCGGGCTCGTTCGACCCGATCACCTACGGGCACCTGGACGTGGTGTCGCGAGCCGCTGCGGTCTTCGATCGCGTCGTATTCGCCGTGCTGGTGAACCCGCACAAGTCGGTCCCCATCTTCCAAACGGATGTCCGCCTGACGGTTATCCGTGAGGCGGTCTCCGAGTGCTGTCCGCCCGACGTGAGCTCTCGCATCGATGTGGAGTCGTTCGACGGCCTCACGGTCGACTTCTGCCGGCGCCGGCAGGCGACGTTCGTGGTCCGCGGTCTGCGGGCCATCTCCGACTTCGAGTCGGAGCTGCAGATGGCTCACACCAATCGCAAGCTCGCTCCCGAAGTGGACACGGTCTTCTTCATGACCGCGCTCGAACACAGCTACCTCAGCTCGAGCCTGGTCAAGGAGATCGCGGTTTTCGGGGGAGACGTAACTCAGATGGTGCCCCCGGCCGTTTCCAGACGTCTGAAGGGTGGAGGCCGGAGTCTATAATCGCCCCAACCGGCAGCCCTGGCGACCTGCCCAAGGAGGGCCCGTCCGATAGACATCATCGTCTTGATCGAGCGACTGGAAGCGGTCGTGGCGAACGGCAGGAAGGTCCCGTTCAGCGGCAGCGTGCTCATCGACCAGGCCGAGGCGCTCGAGTGGATCGACCAGCTGAGGGTGACCATCCCCGAGGAGATCAAGTCCGCCCGACGCGTCACCAACGAAGTCGAGCGGCTGCTCGAACAGGCGCGCGAGGAGGCCGAGCAGATCCTGGCCCGGGCCCAGGAGCAGGCCACGTACCTCATCGAAGAGCGTGAGCTGACCCGGCAGGCTGATGAGCTGAGCCACGAGATCGTGCACCAGGCTGAGGCCGAGGCGGCAGAGATCCGGCGCGGTGCCGACGACTACGCGTCCGAGGTCCTGGGGGGGCTCGAGGTCGACGTGGTGCGAACTCTCAAGACCATCCAGCGTGGTCTGGAGCTGCTGGAAGGGCGGCGTGCCATCGCTGCCGAATCCGCGGGCGACGACGGCCAGGGAGACCTCGACGAGTACGACGAAGCGGACGCGGAGCAGTCAGTCCCCGGCTGAGGCGCTCACGTTCAACGTGGCTGGGCTCCTGGCGGAGCCCCTCGGCTCTATTCGCGATCTCCAGGTCTGCGGGCCGCCGCTCGAGTTCGGCCCCGAACTTCGGCAGGCGAGGGGAGTCCAAGGCGAGGTCCGCCTTACCAGGACCAACCGTGGGCTGCTCGTCCACGGCCGGCTCTCCACGGCCATCTGGCAGACCTGCAGTCGCTGCCTTCGCGAGCTCGAGTGGCCTGTCGAGATCGAGATCGAAGAGGAGGCGCTGCCGAGCATCGATCTCGCGAGCGGCCTCGCGGTCGACATTGGTGCCGAACCCGACGCCCTCCGGCTGAACGATCACCATGAGCTCGAGCTGGAGGGGGAGATCCGCGATGCGATCCTGCTGGCCGAGCCGATCGCGCCGCTATGCCGGGAGGATTGTCCGGGGTTGTGCGTCGAGTGCGGCCGGGAGCTCGCCGGCGGGCCGCACGATCACGCCGACGCCGAAGTAGATCCGCGCCTGGAGGTCCTGCGCCGTTTCGTGACGGATCCGGACGACAAATAGCCGCCGACCTGCTCACGGCCGGGTGGGAGGCGCGGTGTACGTCCGCGGGATGCCATGACAGCGGCGCTCGGAACCGCTACACTCCCGCCTCGGTCCCATGCGCAGGGTATGATTCGTCGCGCCCCGTCACGGATCGGACGCCGCGCCCCGGCGCTCTCCCGGCCCAGCCATCTGGCCACGCGCCGGAGCGAAAGGAGTAACCGCATCAATGGGTGTCCCCAAGAGGAGAGTCTCGCACGCCCGCCAGGGCGATCGCCGCGCTCACCTTGCGATTTCGGTGCCTCACCTGGAGCCGTGCCCGCGTTGCCACCTACCCAAGCTGACGCACCACGCCTGCAAGGAGTGCGGCTACTACGCCGGCCGGCCCACGCTCGAGATCAAGCAGGAAAAGCCGCAGCAGACGGCCTGAGCCGGTGGATCTGACCACGGTCCGCACGGTGGATGGCGGAGCCGTCCGAGTCGCAGTAGATGCCATGGGCGGCGATCACGCGCCGCTCGAGATAGTCCGCGGGACGTTGTCCTGGGCCCGCTCGCACCCGACCGACACGATCCTTCTGGTTGGTATTCCCGAGCGCATCGAGAAGGCCGCAGGCGGACCGATCCCGACGAACGTCGAGATCGTTCCGGCGAGCCAGGTCGTGGAGATGGACGAATCTCCGGCCCTCGCCTTCAAGACGAAGAAGGACTCCTCGATCATGGTCGCCATGGACCTGGTCAAAGGGGGCCGGGCGGACGCGCTGGTGACGGCCGGCCATTCGGGCGCGGGGATGGCGGCCGCCGTACTGCGGTTGGGGCGGTTGCCCGGGGTCGACAGACCGGCGCTGGCAATCCAGATGGTCACCGAGACGGGCCCGTTCGTCCTGCTCGACATCGGCGCGAACATGGACTCAACGGGCCAGAACCTGTACCAGTTCGCCTATATGGGCTCGCTCTACGCCGAGCGCGTTCTGGGCGTCGAGAAGCCGCGCGTCGCGCTGCTTTCGATCGGCGAGGAGAAGGGCAAGGGCGACCAGGCGATACAGCAGGCGACGCAGCTGCTCGACGACGATGGCGGCCTCAACTTCATCGGCAACGTCGAGGGCCGCGACCTGGTCGAGCACATGGCGGACGTTGCGGTTTGCGACGCCCTCGTGGGCAACGTGACGATGAAGTTCTTCGAGGGGCTGGCCGGGTTCATCTTCAACGTGTGGGAGAAGGAGTTCCGAAGGGGCATTCGGGGTAAGCTCGCGTACCTGCTGATGCGCCCCGGCATAGGCCGCATCCGAAAGTTGTTCGACTACGAGAAGTTGGGCGCCTCGCCGCTGCTCGGTGTGAAAGGGATGGTTCTGATCACCCACGGCTCGGCCAGGCGGCGGATGGTGGAGTTCGCCGTCGAGGCTGGAGCCACTGCCGCGCGGGCGCACATTCCGGACCTGATCGCCGACGCCTTGGGCGCAGGGGCAGGGCGGAAGCGGGCCTAGACGGAGGCGTGCGATGGACGGTCGGAGCTCCGGCAAGACAACTCGCGCGAGATCGGCGAATCCGCTGACGGTGAGTCACTCCGTGATCGTGGAGATGGTCAGGGTGGCCGCCCTCGAGGTGCCGGGCGTTCAAAAGGTGGGTCGCGGCGGGCCCCTTGCCTGGCTGGCCGGCTCGCCCGTGCGGGCCCGCCTCGCGGGTGGACGGGTATCCGTCCGCGTCTGGGTGGTGGCCCGGCCCGGCCACGCCCTGCGTCCGCTTGCGGCGCAGGTGCGTCAGGCGGTTGGGGCCACGATCGAGCGTCTGCTGGACCTGGAGCTCGGCGAGGTGACGGTCGTCGTGGATGGCGTGGGGGGGCGGGGTAAGTGACCCCTGGCGCGAAGCACGTGGGATCCGGCCCGCGCCGCGACAGGGGCGCCACGGACGAGGTCAACGCCCATCGCCTGGCTCGGCGCCTGGCTCTGGCGTCTCTCTTCGAGGCGGAGTTCGGGCAGCGCACGGCCGCGGCCGTCCTCGAGCGCCACGTGGCGGAAAGCGCCGCAGACGGCGCCACCGCCGAGTTCGCCCGTGAGCTGGTAGAAGGCGTCGTGGGCGACCGCGATCGCATCGACTCCTTGATAGAGCAACTTGCCCCGCAATACCCTGTAGTTCAGCTGGCCAGAATGGACCGGACTCTGCTGCGTAGCGGCATCGGCGAGGTGCTACACTCCGGCACGCCGTCCCGGGTGGCGATTGCCGAATGGGTCGAGTTGGCTCGCACATACAGTGGCGAACCGGCCCGGCGTCTGGTCAACGGAGTACTCGGGAGGATGACTCGCGACTCCGTCGCCGGTGCGCGCCGCGCCCCGGAGCCGGGGCCGCAGTGACCGTCAATCAAGCCAAGAACCCCGAGGAGGGCGTCAGTGGCCACTACCTACGAGCGACTCAAGAAGATCGTCGTCGAGCAGCTCGGCGTCGACGAGGATGAGGTCAAGCCGGAAGCCTCGTTCGTGGACGATCTGAACGCCGATTCGCTGGATCTCGTCGAGTTGATCATGAGCCTCGAGGAGGAGTTCGGGACCGAGATCTCCGACGAAGATGCCGAGAAGATCCGGACCGTCCAGGACGCCGTCGACTACATCGACGAGCACGCAGCCTAGCCCGCTCGACTGATGCGCCCCGCAGCCGCTCTCGCCGAGCGGCTGGGGCTCCCGGTCCGTGACCTCGACCTGCTACAGCAGGCGCTGATTCACAGCAGTTATCTGCACGAGCATCGGGACCTGGCCGCCGGCCACAACGAGCGCCTCGAGTTCCTGGGCGACTCTGTGGTGAGCCTGGCCATATCGGACGCCCTCTACCGTCGCCATCCCGACGACGACGAGGGCGTTCTCTCCGCTCGGCGAGCTTCCGTCGTCAGTACTGCCGGCCTCGCCCGTCTGGCCCGGCGTCTCGATCTGGGCGAGTATCTGCTGCTCGGCGAAGGCGAATCTCAGCGCGGTGGCCGGCTCCGGCCGGCACTGCTCGCGTCCGCCTTCGAGGCTCTCGTCGGCGCTCTCTACCTCGACCTGGGGTACGACGCCGCCGGCCGGTTCGTGACTGCCCTCGCCGCCCCCGAACTCACCAGCGATCGCCCTCTGGGGGCCCTCAAGAGCCCCAAGAGCCGATTGCAGGAGTACACCCAGCGCCTCTCCGGAGAGCGCCCGCAATACCGCTTGCTCGACGCCGTCGGCCCGGACCACGACAAGGTCTTCCGGGTCGAGGTCGCCGTCGGCGGCCGTGTCATTGGCCTCGGCCAGGGTCACTCCCGGCGCGTGGCCGAGACCGAGGCCGCGGCGCGGGCCATAGAGACGCTGAGATCGCAGCCGGCCGAGCTTGCCGAAGGCGAGGAGGGTGCGCCGGAGCTGGCCGAGTTCGGCGGATCGGAGGGCCTCGATGACGATCCGAATCTCCACTGGGAGGCCACCTCCGTGACCCCGCCACACGAGCCCGACCCGTGGATCGAGCTGGACATCGACCTGCTCGATGTCGACTCCTCGCCGGGTCAGGGCGGCACAGCGGCCCAACCGACCGAGCCTCACGCGGCCGGTGAGGGCCCGAAGTCGTGATCCGCACCAGCCGCAGGCTGCGCGCGTGCTCCGGGAGCGACGGCCGGGGCGGCCGCAACGAGCCATGACCGCTCCGGCTCGCCTGCTGGCCCTTCGACTGCAGGGCTTCAAGTCGTTCGGGGAACGGACGCTGGTCGAGTTCAGTCCGGGGATAAGCGCCGTCGTGGGCCCGAACGGCGCGGGCAAGAGCAATCTGGCCGACGCGCTGCGCTGGGCCCTGGGGGAGCAGGGCCGAGCTCTGCGCCTGCGTAAGTCCGAAGACGTGATCTTCGCCGGGTCGGAGAAGCGGCCGGCTCTGGGCATGGCGGACGTGGCTCTCGTCATCGGCAATTCGGACCGGCTGCTGCCGATCGACTTCGAAACGGTGGAGCTTGGACGCCGGCTGTTCCGCTCGGGCGAGAACGACTACCTGCTGAACCGGCAGCGCGTCCGGCTCAGGGATCTGGTCGATCTGCTGGACTCGGCTCACCTGGCCGACAACGCCTTCCTCTTCATCGGCCAGGGGATGGTGGACCAGGCGTTGGCGCTGCGGCCCGAGGAGAGGCGGCCGCTGTTCGAGGAAGTGGCCGGTGTCCGGCGCCACGAGCGACGCAAATCGAAGGCCGAGGAACAGCTGGCCGAGGCCGAGGCGAACCTGGCCCGAGTTGAGGACGTTCTTGCGGAGCTGCGGCCGCAGGCGAGGCGCCTGGGCGCCCAGGCCGAGCAGCAGGCCTCTCGCCAGACCGCGGGCCGGGAGTACGGCCGAGCGATCATCCTGGCGGCCAGGTCGCGCTGGCACCAGGCCACCGGCCGTGCCCGGGAAGCGGGCCGGCTGCTCGGCTCGGGGCGTATGCAGGTCGACTCCGCGCTGGCTGCGCTCCGGGAGGCGGAAGAGCGAGCGGCGGAGGTGGCCCGTGAGCTGGCAGTCGGGTCGGAGACCGAGGCGGAGCGGCGGGCCGCGTACGAGGCGGCCAGGGCGGCGCTCACGCAGTTGCAGCTTAGGGATGTCCGTGCCGGCAGCGACGTTGCCTCGGCCACGCGTGATCGTCAGCGGCTGGAGGCCGAGCTAGCGGCCGCGGAAGCCGACATGACGCTTGCGCGACGCGAGCTTGCCGGCCCGATTCCGGCCCGCGACCCGGCGCTTTCGGCGGCCGTGGCCGAGGCCGAGCGTGCGCTGGCAGAGGCCCTCGGGGAAGTCGGAGCGATCCGCGCCGCACAGAATGTCGAGGGCGAAGCACCGGCCGCACTGCGGCGCGTAGAGGCGGCCCGTGCGGGCGAACTGGAGATCGCTCGTCGAAGGCTGGCGGATGCCGAGAGAGTGGCCACTGACGAGCGAGCTCAGGCCGACGAGGCGGCGCACCGGCTGGCGGAGGCAGAGGCGGCATACGCCGCGCCGAAAGCGGCGCTGGCGGCGGCCGTGGAGGAGGACAAGGCGGCCCTCGCGGCGCGAGAGGCGGCGCGCGCGGAGGTGGATCGACGGGAGGGCGCGCGCCAGGCGGCCGTCGAGCGCGCCGCGAGCACGGCCAGCAAGGTGGCCGGATTGCGCGGCCGGCTCGACGCCGTCAGAGCCCGTCTCGCCGAAGACGAGGCGCGTGGCATTGCGAGGGCCGCCCGGAAGGTCGGCGGCCGGCCGCTGGCAGATGGGCTGGAGGTCGAGGCCGGGTTCCGCGTCGCCGTCGAGGCGGCCCTGGGCGAGGCGATGCGCGGCTATGTCGTGGGACGGGATGCGGTACCGGGGCTGGGCGGCCAGCGCGGGGTGCTGGTGCTGGAGGCAGAGGAGCCGGCCCGGGAGAGCCGTCGCGGATCTCGTGCGGACGGCCGCGACCGCATTGGTGAGGCCGGTGACGCCGCAACTGCCACCGCCGCCGCGTACGGCGGCGGTCGCCTGCTCGAGGCGATCCGCGTGGATCCGGGCGGCGCCGCGAGCCGGCTTCTCGCTCGCAGCCTCTGGGTGCCTGACATCACGGCGGCCCTGACGGTGCAACCCAGACTGCCTGCCGGGTGGATCGTCGTGACGTCCTTCGGGGTCGTGACGGTGGGCCGCTCCGAGTCGCTCCTGGAGCGGCGAGCCGAGATCGACCGGCTGGGCCAAGAAGTGGCGCGGTTGGAATCGGAAGCAGCGCATGCGGGTTCGGAGGCGGCCGAGGCTGCCGCTGCCGCGGCCGGGGCAAGGGCTGCTCTGGACGCGGCGCGCGAGACGGAGCGTCGGGCCGGAGCGACCCGGCGAGAAGCGGAGGAAGCCGAGCGGAGAGCGGCTCGGGCGTTGGAGGCCGTGACCAGAGAGGCCGCCTGGCGCTCGGCGCAGGCCATCCGCATCGAGGCTGAGCGGGACCGGCTGCGTGAGGCCATCGGCCGCACCACCGCCGCCGCCGCCCCCTCGTCTGGAACGGCCGCCTCTGCGGCCTCGGGCGACGACCGCGCCAGTGCCCTGAGGGAGTGGGAGGCTCGGGCGGCCTCGCTGCGAGCCCGGCGGGATGAGCTTGCCACCGAGGAGGCGACGCACGAGGCCGCCAGCCGCGAGGCGGAGGCCAGGCGCGCCCGGGCATCCGCGGCCGCCGGCTTGGACGAGGATCGAATAGCCGCTCTGGAGCGCCAGACGGCCGAGCTCGCCGCACGAGAGCGAGGGATCGGCTCCGCGCGCGAGAGCCTCGACGAGGAGCTGGCCGCGGCAGCCGTACGCGAGGCGGCGGTGCGGGTCGAGCTCGAGGAGCTGCGGGCAGCTGCCTCCGTTGCCCGGACCAGACTGGCCGAAGCCGAGGCCGCGGCCTCGCGGTCCCGGGAGCGGCTTCGCATCTGTCAGGAAGGAGTGCGGTCCGCCGAGGTCGCCGAGCTGGAGGCGCGCCTGGCGCTCGACGCTATCCGGGAGCAGGTGCTCGTGGAGCTGGCGGGTCTGGGCGACCTCGGGCTCCGCCTGCTCGAGAGCGAAGGCGACGGGGAGGACGACGACGTCACCGACCGAGGTGTGGCGGAAGCTGCCGGGATCTCCGAGGGCGGGGAGGCAGACTCGGCCGATACACTCGAGACCGCGCTCTCCGACGCGACCGCTCGCTGGGCCGTGGCGCCGCAAGTGGAGCCGCCGGGTCCCGCGAAGCTCGCCGGGCTCCGCCGGCGGTTCCACGAGCTGGGAGCCCCGAACCCGTTCGCGGCTGAGGAGTACGAGGCGATCAAGACCCGTCTGGACGGTCTGGAGGCGCAGCGCTCGGACCTGACCCTCGCGATCTCGAAGACACGGGCCCTGATCGAGCAGCTGAACGCGATGATCGCCACGCAGTTTCGGTCCACCTTCTCGGCTCTCGAGACCGCCTTCGACGCCCGCTTCCGCCAGTTGTTCGACGGCGGCTTCGCCCGCCTCAGCCTGACCGAACCGGAGGACCTGGCCGCGACCGGCATCGAGATCATGGCGCGTCCGCCCGGCAGGAAGGCTCAGCCGTTGAGCATGCTCTCGGGCGGCGAGCGCGCCCTGACGGCCGTGGCGCTGCTCTTCGCCATGCTCGAGGTTCACCCCGTGCCGTTCTGCGTTCTCGACGAGGTGGACGCGGCTCTGGACGAGGCCAACGTCGCCCGCTTCGCCGAAGCCCTGCGCGGCCTGGCGGGCCAGACGCAGTTCATCGTCATCACTCACAATCGCGGCACCATCGAGAGCGCCGACGCACTGTACGGCGTGACCGTCGGCAGTGATGCCGTCAGCCGGGTGGTCAGTCTGCGCCTGGAGGAGGCTCGCGAGATGGCCGACCAGGTGAGCAGGAAGAACGCCGCCACGGCTGTCGGCTGATCGGGAGGTGTCACCTGTTCCTGCGTCGTAAGCCGAAGCAACCGAAGGACGAGCCGGCATCCGCCGCGCCTGGGGCCGCCGCCGATGTTCAGGCGCCCGTTTGGGTCGAACCGGCGGCGGAGCCGGACGGCCGGCTCGCGGTCCCGCGGTCGGTCGCCGAACCCTCCGGCGAGGAGGTCGCGCCCGGAGCCCTGGCCGCGGGCCTGGAGAAGAGCCGCGGCGGGTTCATGTCTCGCCTGCGGGGGCTGCTGCGCACGGGTCCGGCCGCTGCCGACTGGGACGCGGTCGAAGAGCTGCTCATATCCGGCGACGTGGGTGGCGAGCTTGCCATCAAGGTCGTGGAGAGAGCCCGCGGCCGAAAGGACGAGGAAACGGCGGAGGCTGCCGTTCGGGCCGAGCTGGCCGCGCTTCTGCTGCCCGCCGAGCCAGGCTGGCGACTGGAACCGGCAGCTGCCGGCCAGCCGGCAGTGGTTCTGGTGGTGGGAGTCAATGGGACCGGCAAGACCACGACCATCGGCAAGCTTGCCCACGCCTTGCGGGCCGAAGGCAGAACCGTGCTGGTCGCCGCGGCGGACACGTTCCGAGCGGCCGGCATAGACCAGCTGCGCATCTGGTCGGACCGCTCGGGCAGCCAGTTCGTGGCTCATGCTCCCGGCGCGGATCCCTCAGCCGTCATCTACGACGCCCTGGACGCCGCCCTGGCCCGCCACGTTGACGTCGTCATCGCCGACACGGCCGGGCGACTACACACCAGGTCGAGCCTGATGGACGAGCTGGCCAAGATGCGCCGGGTAATCGACCGGCGGATACCGGGCGCCAGGCCCGAGGTCCTTTTCGTCCTGGACGCGACGACCGGCCAGAACGGTCTTGCCCAGGCCCGGGTATTCCACGCGACCGTCGGGCTGACCGGGATCGTGCTGACGAAGCTCGACTCGACGGCCAAGGGCGGCATCGTCTTCGCCATCGAGGATGCCCTCAAGGTGCCGGTGCGGTTCGTCGGAGTGGGCGAGAGGCTGGGCGACCTGCTGCCATTCGATCCCGACGCCTTCGTGGCCGCCCTGTTCGCGTAGCGTCCTCGGCAACGTATCGGCTCCTGTCCGGGCGAGCCTCGATGCGGTACACTCCCCGCGCCTCCGGTGCCGCCAGAATCCGCGGCCCAACGCGGTCCTTCTTTCCGGGGACGGCGATACGGATCAGGAGTCCGAGCCACCCATGTTCGACGCTCTGAGCGAGCGGCTCCGCAACACCCTCGCCGCCCTAACGGGCCGCGGCCGGGTCAGCGCGGCCGACGTCGACACGGCCATGCGCGAGGTTCGGCTGGCTCTCCTCGAGGCCGACGTGAACTTCAGAGTGGTGAAGGATTTCGTCGCCCGTGTTCGTGAACGCGCCACCGGCGCCGACATCCTCGAGAGCCTGACCGCCGGCCAGCAGGTCGTGAAGATCGTCAACGAGGAGCTCGTGGGACTCCTGTCCGCGGGCGATCGCACCTTCCGGCTGACCGGATCGCCCGCGGTCGTGCTGCTCGTCGGGCTGCAGGGCTCCGGCAAGACCACCAGCGCGGCCAAGCTGGCCCGGTACCTCCACCGCCAGGGCCGCCGGCCTTTGCTCGTTGTGGCCGACCCCTACCGTCCCGCGGCCGCGGACCAACTGCAGACGCTCGGCAAGAGCGTTGACACGCCGGTGTACAGCGCCCCGTCCGGCTCCGGCGTGCTGGCCATCGCCAAGGGCGGCACGGAGGCCGCTCGCAAGCAGGTCCGTGATGTCGTCATTCTCGACACCGCCGGCCGGCTCAGTGTGGACGCGCCGCTGATGAAGGAGATCGCGGAGCTCTCGGCCGCGGTCAAGGCTTCCGAGACGCTGCTCGTGGTCGACGCCATGACGGGCCAGGAGGCTGTCGCCGTGGCTCAGGCCTTCGCGGCGGCCGTCCCTGTCACAGGCCTGATCCTGACCAAGATCGACGGTGACGCGCGCGGCGGCGCCGCCCTCTCGATCAGCGCCGTCACGGGCATCCCCGTGAAGTTCCTGGGCACAGGCGAGAAGACCGACGCCCTGGAGCCGTTTCATCCCGATCGTCTGGCCGGGCGCATCCTGGGCATGGGCGATGTGCTCACTCTCGTGGAGCGGGCCCAAGAGCACTACGACGAGAAGCAGGCCGCCAAGATGGCCGAGAAGCTGCGAAAGAACAGCTTCACCCTGCAGGACATGCTCGATCAGATGGAGCAGGTCCGCAAGATGGGGCCGATGGGGCAGCTCATGGAGATGATCCCGGGGTTTGGCGGCATGGCAAAGGAGGCCCAGGCTTCCGTCGATCGGGGCGACCTCAAGCGCGTCGAGGCCATCATCCGGTCCATGACGACCGAGGAGCGGCAGGACCCGAGCATGCTCAACGGCGCTCGGCGCCGGCGCATCGCCCGCGGCTCGGGGACGCGACTGCAAGACGTCAATCAGCTGATGAAGCAGTTCGGCGACTTGCAGAAGATGATGAAGCAGCTTTCCGGGGGCAAGCTCGGGCGCCGGATACCCGGCATGTTCGGTCAGGGTTAGGGGGAGAGGTCGCCATGGACGAGCGGACGAACCGCGCTGAGCCTGGGAGCGAACCGGGGGCAGTCGCGCCCCAAGGCACGGTCGTTCCCATGGGAGACGAGTGGGCGGCCGGCGTTCATCCGGTGGCGATCTCGGCGGGATCACGGCGACTCCGTTGGGGCGTGGCCGTCGCGACCGTCCTGGTCGTGGCTCTGGCCACGACTGCAGGCGCTTTCGTGCTTTCGGGCGCGGCCGGTGCCAAGTCACTGACTGCCGGGATGGCCCCCAAGAACTCCATCTTCTTCATGGAAGTCCGGACGGATCTGCCGGGCGATCAGCGCGCCAAGCTGGCCGACTTCCTGAGCCACTTCCCAGGGTTCCAGGACCGGGCCCAGTTCGACAGCGCCCTCGATGTGCTGCTGAACAAGCTCACCAGCGAGGTCTCTCCAGACCTGCGGTACTCGTCGGCCTTCAAGCCCTGGATCGAAGGCGAGGTCTCGATCGCCGTGACGTCCCTGGGCGGCTACCCGGCCACGTGGGCAGGAGCCACTCCCATCGTCGCGGGGATGGGCCCGTCGTCTACGCCCGGCTACGGCGGCTGCCTGCCCGCTTGCAGTCCGCCCAGCGCCGTGGCGATCTTCGCCCTCAAGGATCGGTCCGGCGCGGAGAGGTGGGCCAACGACGAGCTGAGCCGGCTCAACGTCAAGACCACGCCCCAGGACTATGCCGGGACCACGCTCTACTCGGCCGGGCCGGATGGAACCCAGGGTGCATATGCTCTCACTGAGCACGACCTCGTCCTCGGCACGGTCACGGGCGTGAAGGCGGCCCTCGATACTCGGTCCGACGGCTCGCTCGCCGAAAACCCCGACTACCAGGCGGCGATGAAGTCGCTATCGGGCGACAGCCTGGCCTGCTTCTACGTCAACCTGCCCACGCTCGTCCGGCAGGGGATCGAGTCGTACGGCTCGGCGATGTACGGGCTGCTCGGCGCAACGCTGCCGCCCGCGTTGGACACCAAAGCGATGCCAGCCTGGCTTGCCGGTGCCGTCCGAGCCGAGTCGGACCGCATGGTCGTCGAGATGACGATGCCGCGGACGGGGACCGCGAGCCTCGGCAATCACGTCAGCCGGATCGCCTCGAGCCTTCCGGGCAGCACCGTCGGCGTCCTCGAGATGCACTCGCTCGGGCGATTCGTCGGCAGCGGTCTTGCCGCCCTCGAGTCGATGCCTCCGCTGCCGGGTGTCGACACCAGCTCCATCGATCTCGTCAAGTCAGCGCTCTCTCTCATCGGCACCGACTGGCTTGGTGACGGCACGGCCGTCGTCACGCGGGACGGCTCCACGTTCGACGGCGGCGTCGTGGTCGAGGCGTCTGACGCCGCCACGGCGCAGTCGAAGGTGGACTTGATCGCGAACCTGGTCGGCCTTTCGAGCATCGCCACGGGTTTCAAGAGCCATGGCGAGACGTACAAAGGCCACAAGATCACCGTGGTGACCGTTCCCGAGAGCGCCGGCTACGGCCGGCTCCAGCTGGCGATCGGTGCCAGGGACAATCTGATCGTCGTCGGCTACACCGACGCCTTCGTCAAGGCCGTTCTCGACACGACACCGGCCTCCTCGCTTGCCTCCCAGGCCGACTACTCGGCGGCGATGGGCGCGGCCGGCACCAGCAACGAGGGATCGCTGTATATCAACGTCCCGGCGCTGGAGGATCAGATCGGCCGTGCCGTCTTGCCCTCCAGCCCGTCGCGATGGACGCTGGATTACATGCCCTACTTCGGTCACGTGGGCGGCATCGCCTGCGCCGTGATCGACGGCAACACGGTCATTCTGCGGCTCGTCGTCCCGGCCAGATAGCTTCGCCGGGCGATCGCCGCCGCCACCTCAGGAGGAACCAGCTCGCACATGGCAGTTCGAATTCGCCTAACCCGCGTCGGGGCCACCAAACAGCCCGCCTACCGGGTCGTCGTCATGGATAGTCGCGGCGCGCGCGACAGCCGTGCCATCGAGACGCTCGGCCACTACAACCCTCGGACCAAGCCGGTCGATTTCGCAGTCGACGCCGAGAAGATCAAGAAGTGGCTCGCCCAGGGTGCGCTTCCGTCCGACACGGTCGCGCGGCTGCTCCAGGGAGCCGGCCTTCTACCCAAGGTCGAGCGCAAGACCGGCACCTCCGCCAAGTAGTCCGCGCCGCCCAGCGGCACGAACGGCGTAGCCGAACGAAGAACAGGAGGATGCCAATGGCAGCCAAGGATCTCGTCGAGTATGTCGCCCGCAATCTCGTGGACGACCCCGACGCCGTTGTTGTCGAGGTCCACACCGGCCCCGACGGGACGGTCATCGAGCTCCACGTCGCCGAAGAGGACATGGGCAAGGTGATCGGCCGGAACGGCAGCGTCGCCAAGGCGCTGCGGACACTGCTCAAGGTTCTGTCGGCCCGAGAGGGCGAGTCCGTTTCGCTCGAGATCGGTTGAGTCTGGCGTCGTGAGCACCGGCGAGAGGCTGGTGGTGGGGCTGGTCCGCGGGTTCCACGGCCTGAAGGGAACGGTTCGGGTCGAGTCTCTGACCGACCGAGCCGAGCAACGGTTCGCGGTCGGCCGGTCCCTGTTCGTGGAAGGCGGCGATGCGCCGCTGACGATCGTCGAGGCGCAGCCGGATGCGCAGGGCTGGCGGCTGCGTTTCGCGGAGGTACCGGATCGGTGCGCGGCCGAGACGATGCGCGATGTCTATCTGGAGGCGGTCGTGGCCCCCGGGGAGCAGCTTCCCCGGGGCGAGTTCTACTGGCACCAGGTCGTCGGCGCCTCGGTGGCCGATACGGACGGCACCGTTCTCGGCCAGGTCGTGGACGTCTATCGGGCCGGCGGCGCCGAGGTGGTCTCGGTCCGCGGCCCGGCCGGCGATCTGGACGTGCCGCTCGTGCGGGCGGTGGTTCGGATCTTCGCCCCTGCCAGGGGCGAGATCGTCGTGGACGGCGAGGCGCTGGGGCTGCGCGGCGGGGACGATGAGACGGCCCAGGCGGAGCAGGCGGACCAGGCTGGCGGTCGAGAGGCCGAGCCGTCGTGAGCGAGACCGAAGAGCCAGGGTCGCGGACGGGTCCGGCGCCGACTCGCGGTCCGCTCGAGGTCGAGATTCTGACGCTCTTCCCTGCCATGCTCGAAGGCCCGCTGGCCGAGAGCATCCCCGGACGTGTACAGGCGCGCGGGCTGGCCTCCGTCCGGGTCCACGATCTGCGCCACTGGGGCCTGGGCCGGCACAAGTCCGTGGACGACTACACCTACGGCGGGGGAGCGGGAATGGTGCTCCGCCCGGAGCCGGTGGCGGCTGCGCTCGAGGCGTTGCGGCGACCACACAGCACCGTGATTCTGACGGACCCCGGCGGCGAGGTCTTCAGCCAGGCCCGGGCCCGCGACCTGGCGGGGAAGACCCACCTGATCATCCTGTGCCCGCGCTACGAGGGCGTCGACGAGCGGATCCGCTCGATGGTGGACCTTGAGCTCTCGATCGGGGACTACGTGCTCTCCGGCGGCGAGATCCCGGCGCTGGTGGTGGTGGATGCGATCCTGCGCCTTCTTCCAGGAGCCATCGACTCCGAATCGACGGCCGAGGAATCGTTCGCGGCGGGATTACTGGAGTACCCGCAGTACACGCGCCCACCGGTCTTCGATGAGATGGCCGTCCCTGACGTCCTCACCAGCGGCCACCACGAAGCTGTTCGCAAGTGGCGGCTGAAGGAGGCTCTGCGCCGGACGCTGCGGCGCAGACCGGAGCTCCTGGCCGATCGACCGATGAGCGAGGAAGAGGCCGGGCTGCTGGCCGAGATCCGCGACGAAATCTCGGCTGCCGCGTCGGCTGAAGAGGAGACTTCGGCTTCCGACTAGGCGCCGGTTGACATACTTGGGCCCCGCCGTTCGTTGACCTAGATGAGGGAGGTCCGAATGACGACCCTGCACCTGCTGGGAGAGCGCGACCTGGTGATCGATGAGGAGCGGGCCGTCGTGCGGCACGAGTTCGAACGCATCTACTACCGGACCTGGCCGGATGTCTTCCGCTACGCGTTGACGTTGCTTCGCCACCGCGAGGATGCCGAAGATGTTACCGCGGAGGCTTTCCGACGGGCGCTGGAATCCTGGGATTCGGGGCACGGCCCTCAAGGAGACGCCCTGCCGTGGATCTTCTTGATCACCCGACGGATTGCCATCGACCGCATCCGACGGAGACGCCTTATCGGATGGATCCCTCTCGAGCGCACGCCCGAGCCGGCGGACACCGCCGAGGAGGCTGCATTCGTACGTTCGGAGGTCTGGATCTGGTTCGAGCAGCTCTGCCGAGTCCTGCCGGCACAGCAGCGTGAGGCGCTGCTCCTGCGTTTCCAATTCGACCTTTGTGATGCCGATGCGGCGAAGGTGATGGGTACCTCCGCGGCGAACGTGAGGACGAAGGTTTCGCGTGGCCTGGCCACGCTTCGGCAGCGACCGGAGGTCCTGGATCGATGAGCGACCGAATCGACAAGTCCCTTCACGACGACCACGTTGTGGCCCAGCAGCTCAAGGCCCGAATGCGCGAGCTGGACCCGTACATTCCACCCGCGCCCCCGTTCCGGCGTATCGAGGGGCCGGTCACGGGATCGCCAGCTGGCCTGCCTCGGGAGGTGGCTCCGCGGCTGCGACCCAACTTCGGTGCGCCCCTCGCGCTGGTTGGGGTTGCGGTGGTCGTGGTGCTGGTCGTGGGCTCGGGGCTGGTGGGGCGGAGACAAGACCTGGGGCCGGCGGTGAGTTCGTCGCCAACGGCCACCGGATCCGTTGCCGTCCCCACACCGACAGTTCCTGTCTCCACACCGACAGTTCCTGTCTCCACACCGACAGTTCCTGTCTCCACACCGACCCACCCGCCGGCGTCCGCATCGCCCGGGTCTCAGGTTCTCCTGACCGGCCCCGTGCAGCACGTGGCCTGGTCACCGGGCGGGACGAAGATAGCGGTGGTCGAGGGCGCTAGTGGCGGCCCGTCGTCCGTCCTGATCATAGGCGTCGACGGGACGACGATCCGGACCGTGAATGCCTTGGACCTGGCCTGGATCGACGACAGCTCCTACGTCACCATTGCTGGGAACCCCCCAGGAATCATCGTCGGCCACGTTGGAAGCTCCGCTGCCGAGATGATGCCCGGCAACGTCAGTGGGTTCATTCTTGCCGGCCCGACCGGAGACATGGCGTTGACCCTCAGCGAGACGGGCAGCAACCACTACATGGTCTGGGGTGCGGCTGGGCTGAGCGACCCGCGAGACGGCGTGCCGGTCGCGTTCTCGCCCGACGGGGCCCTCCTGGCAGTGGTGCACTATCCACGAGCGTGCTGTGCCGGTCTGCCGTCGCCCGCGCCGACCACGGCACCCGGCCCTACTACGTTGGACATAGTGCGAGCCGACACGGGTGAGTCGGTGCGCGTCACGGCAGACGTGTCGTGGGGGTATGGAGCGCTGGTTTCGTTCAGCCCGGACGGCCGGCTGGTCGCCTTCCGCATGGACGCCAAGGATCAGGAATCGCTCGAGAGGGTCGGCGTCCTCGACGTTGCCAGCGGCAAGGTCTGGATCGTGGACGCGGGAACTGTCTGGTCACTGGCCTGGACCGACGACAGCCACCTCCTGATCCTGTCACAGAGCCCGGCGACCTCCACGCCGGCCGGCCTGCCGGTGACCATCAGCTACGCGCCGCAAGATGTCGACGAGGTTGCTGTCTCCTCGCGCGGAGACGTCGCCATGCCGCGTCACGATGCGAGTCAGGTCGTCATCGACCGGGCCGGCACCCAGGAGACGATCGATCTCCCGGGCACGCGCCACGATTTGACGTGGTCGCCGGACGGATCGGCCCTCATCGCCATTTGCGCAGACAACACATCCCAGACCCCCGACGAGGTCGTCCTCATACGGCCCTGAGCGACGGCCCGCGGGTGTGCTATCCTTCGCCGTCGGCCGCGCTGGCCGCCTCTTCCAATGTGCCTCATCGAAGCCGGGCTGCGGGCCGTCATCAGCCACCGAGCGCAGCCGCCGCTTGACGAAGAGTAGGGACCGATCGTGAACGTGCTAGAAGAGATCACCCAGGACCAGATCCGGACGGACCTTCCGGAACTCAACCCGGGCGACACCGTCCGCGTTTCGGCCCGCGTCGTGGAGGGCAACCGCGAGCGCATCCAGGTGTTCGAGGGGACCGTCATGCGTCTCCGGGCCGGCGGTATCCAACGCTCCATCACCGTTCGTCGCATCGCCAGCGGCGTCGGCGTGGAGCGGACGTTCAAGGTGAACAGCCCGCGCATCGACAAGATCGAGGTCGTCCGCCACGGCCAGGCTCGACGCGCCCAGTTGTATTTCCTGCGCAAGCGCGTCGGCAAGGCCGCGACGCTGCGCGAGCGCCGCGTCAACAGCTAGGAAGCCCGGAGCGGCATGCCGAACGCCCGTCGCTCCACCGGTTCGATCGAGGACCCCGTCCGGTCGCCCTCCGGGGCGCGGCGGGGTTCTACTGTTCTCGCCCCGGGCTCGGCCGCCGGACGGCTCGAGATCGCGCCCTGGCACAGGGCCCGGCTGGACCCGGACTTCGCCGAGGAGCGGATCCTCTGGTCGCGCGGATATCGCCACGTGGCCGGCATAGACGAAGTCGGCCGCGGCTGTCTCGCCGGTCCCGTGACCGCGGCCGCGGTCATCCTCCCGCGCGACTGGCTGCCTTGGGGCCTGCGCGACTCCAAGCTCCTCAAACCCGAGGAGCGGCGACGCCTCGACGTGGAGATCAGGCGGCATGCCGTCGCATGGGCGATCGCCTTCGTCAGCCCGGAAGTGATCGATCGCATCAACATCCTGCAGGCGACGCTGCTGGCCAGCACCCTGGCCGCGGCCCGGCTGCCCGTCCGACCGGACGCATTCCTGCTCGACGCCGTGGCCCTGCCGGAGGTGCGCGTGCACCAGCGCGTGCTCGTCTCGGCGGACCGGCTGTGCGCCTCCGTGGCCGCGGCATCGGTGATCGCCAAGGTGGCCCGTGACCGCCTGATGGTGGAGCTTGACGGCGTCTATCCCGGCTACGGTCTGGCTGGCAACAAGGGCTATGCCGCGCCCGAGCACCGGGCCGGCCTGGCCGAGCTTGGCCTCAGCCCGATCCACCGACTCTCGTTCGCCCCCTGCCGTGATCGCGAGCAAATGACGCTGTGGCAGGATTCCGCGGCGGACGCCGACTCGGACGGCGAGATCGACGAGATGGCCGAGATCGACGGCATCGACGAGCCAGACGAGCTCGAGGTTGCCGAGCTGTTCGACTGACGCCCGCCCGCAGGAAGTGGCGCGATATGTCGAGCGGACGATGAGCCAGATGGCTGGTGAGCCGACGGGCCCGCGTACGAGCCGGCAGCTGCTGGGAGACGCGGCCGAGCGCCTGGTGGCCGAACGCCTGACCGCGCGGGGCTGGCGCGTGCTGGCAAGAAACGTCCACGCCGGGCGCAGCGAGCTGGACATCGTGGCCGTGGACCCCGGTCCGCCGGAGCGGCTCGTGGTCGTGGAGGTGCGGTGGCGTCGGTCGCGCGACTTCGGATTGCCCGAAGAGACGCTGGACCACGCAAAGCGCACGCAGCTGCGCCGCGGCATCGCCCGCCTCCTCGACTCGGGCAGGCTACCTGACGGCTCGGAGCTGCCGCCTCTGCCCATCGCCGTTGACCTGGCGGTCGTGGAGCCCGGCGCCGGCGGCACACCCACGGCTCGACTCTATCGTGACGCTCTCGGAGGCTAAGTTGGCTAGGGTCCAAACCGCCCCGGCCGTCCCGAAAGCCGGTCTGGGGTCGGTGCTGTGCTACACTCCGCGCCGGTCGTCGCGTCGCGACGACACCCGATCGCGCCGGCCGGAAGGTGGGCGCGAGCGGAGATCACACGCAGAGCCGCCGTGTCGGGGCGGTGCCGGACGGGCCGTCCAGAACGGCTCCCGGTTCCCGACAGGAGCGCTGCGGAGGTTGTAACCGCAGGAGGTTCGTCTCATGCCGTCCGTCTCGATGCGAGCGCTGCTGGAAGCCGGTGTCCATTTCGGCCACCAGACCCGGCGCTGGAATCCCAAGATGCGCCCGTTCATCTTCGCCGAGCGCAACGGGATCCACATCATCGACCTCGCCCAGACCGTGAAACGGCTGGACCTCGCCCTCGATGCCGTACGTGAGACGGTTGCCCGGGGCGACAGCGTCCTCTTCATCGGCACCAAGAAGCAGGCCCAGGAGCCGATCGTCGAGGAGGCGACCCGGGCCGGCCAGCCCTACGTCAACCGGCGCTGGCTCGGCGGCATGCTGACCAACTTCGTCACGATCAAGAAGCGCATCGCCCTGCTCGATCAGCTCGAGGCCCGCCAGGCCAGTGGCGACTTCGAGCGGCTCAACAAGAAGGAAGTCGCCAAGCTCGTCGAGGAGATGGAGGGGCTGCGTAACTCCTTCGGCGGCATCCGCAAGATGAAGCGCCTGCCCGGGCTGGTCTTCATCGTCGACCCGCATCGCGAGCGCATCGCCGTGACGGAATCCCGCAAGCTGGAGATCCCGATCATCGGCACAGGCGACACGAACGTGGACCCGGACGAGCTCGACTACATCATCCCCGCCAACGACGACGCCATCCGCGCCATCCGCCTGCTCTGCCAGCTCGTGGCCGACGCGTGCGTCGAGGGCCAGCGCGAGCGCGGTGCCCGAACTGCCGGCGAGGCGGAGCAGCCCGAAGCGCCCGCCGAACCGGAGATCGAGGAAGCCGCTTCCGAAGAGCTGGTCGCGGCGCTGGCGGGCGGCGGCGCCTTGACCTTCGAGCCGGACGTCGACGATGAAGAGGTCCTTCTGCCGGGCGTGCGCGTCATTCCTTCTCACCCGCGCGACGCCGAGGCCGAAGAGCCGCACCGAACGCACTGAGCGCATCGAGTCGACACCAGCCCGGCCGATCGCGGCCGCTTGAAAGGCTCTGAGAGGTCGGGCAGACGAACAGGACAGGAGAACAGAGAAACCATGTCGAAGATCACTGCGGAGACAGTCAAGGCTCTCCGCGAGCTGAGCGGCGCGGGTGTGATGGAGTGCAAGCGCGCGCTCGAGGAGACCGACGGAGACATCGAGAAGGCCGTCCTGCTCCTTCGGGAACGCGGCCAGGCTGCTGCCGCCAAGCGTGCCGAGCGTGAGGCCAACGAGGGGCAGGTGGCCAGCTACATCCACCCCGGTGGGAAGATAGGCGTGCTGATCGAGGTCAACTGCGAAACCGACTTCGTTGCTCGAACGGACGAGTTCCAGAGGCTCGTGCGCAACCTCGCCGTCCAGGTCGCCGGCCTGCGCCCTCTCTACACCACGATCGATGCCATCCCGGCCGAGGATCTCGAGGCCAAGCGGGCCGCGCTCCTGTCCGACGAGGCGACACTGAAGAAGCCCGAAGTCATCAGGGCCCAGATCGTCGAAGGCCAGCTGAAGAAATGGTTCGCCGAGGTCGTGCTCCTGGAGCAGCCTTTCCGCGATCAGGACCGGACGGTCGGCGAATTGGTCACTGAAGCGATCGCCAAGACCGGCGAGAATATGAAGGTCCGACGGTTCGTTCGGTTCGAGCTGGGGGAGTAGATGAGCGAGGCCACCGTGACCACTGGTGAGGCTTCCGGTTCGGTCGAGGCCAAGCCGGCCGGCGGAGCTGCGAAGAAGCCCACCTATCGGCGCATCCTGCTGAAGCTGTCCGGGGAGGCGCTCCTGGGCAAGCGGCAGTACGGGGTCGATCCCGACTTCTGCGCCTTCATCGCCGCCCAGGTCGCGGAGGTCCATCGGCTCGGCGTCCAGATCGGCATCGTCGTGGGAGGCGGCAACATCTTCCGCGGCCTGGCGGCCGCCGCCAAAGGCATGGACCGGGCCACAGGCGACTACATGGGCATGCTGGCGACGGTCATGAACGGCCTGGCCTTGCAGGACGCCCTGGAGAAGGCCGGCGTGTCGACCCGGGTCATGAGCGCGATCGCCATGAACGAGGTGGCCGAGCCTTACATCCGCCGCCGCGCCGTTCGGCACCTGGAGAAGGGACGCGTCGTAATCCTGGCCGCGGGAACGGGCAATCCCTACTTCACGACCGATACCGCGGCCGCTCTTCGGGCCGTCGAGATAGGGGCGCAGGTCATCCTCAAGGCCACCAAGGTCGATGGCGTCTACGACTCCGATCCCCTGAGCAACTCCAACGCGACGCGCTACGACCGATTGACCTACTCGCAGGTGCTGGCGCAACGGCTCGGCGTCCTGGACGCGACGGCCGTTTCGCTGTGCATGGAGAACGACACTCCCATCATCGTCTTTGATCTCAACAAGCCCGACAACATCAGGCGGGTGGCCACGGGCGAGTCCGTTGGCACCCTGATCACGGGAGGGAGCCCCGTATGAGCACCGAGGCGTTGACCGCCAGCGAGCACAAGATGGTTCGAGCGGTGGAGGTTCTCGAGCGCGACCTGTTGAGTATCCGAACGGGTCGGGCATCCACTTCGCTCGTGGAGCGAGTCCTGGTCGACTACTACGGCACGCCCACGCCGTTGAACCAGATAGCCGGGATCAACGTGCCCGAGTCTCACCAGGTCGTCATCCAGCCCTGGGATCGGAGCATTCTCGGCGCCATCGAGAAGGCGATCATCAAGAGCGACATCGGGCTGGTCCCGAACGTGGATGGGACGGTCGTCCGACTGAACATCCCGCCTCTTACCGAGGAACGGCGCAAGGACCTGGTCAAGCAGGTCCACAAGCGCATGGAAGAGGCCAGGGTCGAGATCCGCAACCTGCGCCGCGAGGCCGCCGACCAGCTCAAGAAGGAAGAGCACGACGGCACGCTCGGCGCCGACGAAGCTCGCCGCGAACTCGAGACGCTGCAGCGGATCACCGACAAGCACGTCTCCGAAGTGGATCGGGTCGGCGCCACCAAGGAGCAGGAGATCCTGGAGGTCTAGTGGCTCGCCGCTTCTCCCGCCCCACGGACTCGCCGGCGCTCGTTCACCGGGAGACGGAGCGGGCGACGGAGCCAGTCGAGATCGTTGGATCTCCGGACGCGGCGCCAACGGAGTCTTTCTCGGTTCCTCGAGAGGAACTGCCCCGGCACGTCGCGATCATCATGGACGGTAACCGGCGCTGGGCCCGAGGCCGCGGGCTCAACGAGATGGAAGGTCACGCAGCCGGCGTGGAAGCGATTCGCGAGATCATCCGCCATGCCGTTCGGCGGGGCATCGAGGTTCTCTCTCTGTACGCCTTCAGCCGTGAGAACTGGGCTCGCTCGGACGAGGAAGTCGGCGGGCTCTTCATGCTGGTCGAGAAGGTGATCAGCAACGAGACCGACGAGCTGCGGCGCCAGGGCGCGCACGTTCGGGTGCTGGGTCGGATGGAGGAGATCCCGGCGGAGACGCGGGCCTCCATCGAGGCGGCCTGCGACGCTACGTCCGGCGGGAAGCGGCTGCAGCTCAACATCGCTTTCAACTACTCGGGTCGAACCGAGCTCGTCGACGCGGCCCGCAAGCTGATCGGCCTGGGGTTGGGGCCCGAGGAGATAGACGAGGAAGCCATGGCCGGGGCTCTGTACACGGCCGGCCTCCCGGATCCGGATGTAGTGATTCGAACCGGCGGCGACGAACGACTCTCCAACTTCCTGATCTGGCAGGCCGCATACGCGGAGTTCTACTTCAGCCCGATTCTCTGGCCGGACTTCGGCCCAGAGGCCTTCGACGCCGCGCTCGTGGAGTATGCGAGCCGCCAGCGCCGATTCGGCCGCTAGGCGCCGGCCGATGATCCGGCAGCGGGCCCTGAGCGCGGCGATATTCGTTCCGCCCCTGCTGATCGTGCTCGCCCTCGGCGAGCCCTGGTTCGCGGCGTTGATCGCGGTCTTCGTTGCCGTTGCGGCCTGGGAGGCGTGCCGGCTGCTGCGCGCCGCCGGATACCAGGCTATCCCCGTCCTGGGCGTTGCCGGGGCGCTCGCCGTGGCCGCGGACATGGCTGCCCCCGCGCAACTGAGCTCCTACGCGGACCTTCTCGTGGCTGCGGTCCTGATCGTGGCCGGGATCGCGGCGTTCGCGCAGAAGGACACGAGCGTGGGCTTCGGAACGTGGATCGGCACGGCCTTCGCCGCCGTCTACGTGGGAATGCTCGGAGCCCTGGTGCGCGTAGGCCAGGTGGCCCCGCCCTTTGCAGGATCGGTACCGGCTTCCCAGCTCGACGCAGTGGTGCTTGCGCCAGTTGCGGGCTCGGCTCCGGTTGCCCAGCTCGGCGCAGAGCGCGCCTGGATCCTGCTCGTCGTCCTGCTCGTCTGGTCCTTCGACACGGGGGCCTACTGCGCCGGCATCGCCCTCGGGAAGCGAAAGTTCCTGGTCCACATCTCGCCGTCGAAGAGCTACTGGGGCCTGTTCGGCGGGTTCGCGGCGGCCACGGCCGTGGCAGTGGCCGGGCTGTGGCAGCTTGGTCAGCCGCCCGTACTCGGGCTGTTGCTCGGACCGCTGGCCGGCGCCGCCGCGCAAGCCGGCGATCTGGGCGAATCCATGCTCAAGCGCGCGGCCGGGGCGAAGGATTCCGGCGGTCTCATCCCCGGGCATGGCGGCATACTGGACCGCGTGGACTCGTTCATATTCGCGGCGCCGGTCGCCGCCGTCTTCGTCATTGCGCTGGTGCGCTGAGTGACTGCCGGGGCGGGGCAGGGGAGTGCCGGTCAGGTCGATCGAAGGACGCGAATCGCGCTTCTTGGCTCAGGTGGATCCATCGGCCGCCAGGCGGTCGACGTCCTGGCCCGTCATGCCGACTCGTTCCGAGTGGTCGCCCTGGCCACGGGCTCGCAGGCCCAGGTCCTCGAGGAGCAGGCACGTCTGCTCCGGCCGGATGTCGTATCGCTGGCGGACCATCGAGCCGCCGCCCGGCTGGATCTTCCTCCAGGCACTGCATTCGTAGGGGGTCCGGACGCACTGCAAGAACTCGCCACGCGTCCGGACGTGGACATCGTGGTCGTGGCGACGGGCGGGCTGGTCGCGCTTCGCTCCGTGCTGGCTGCCCTGGAAGCCGGCAAGGTCGTGGCCACGGCCAACAAGGAGACGCTGGTCGCCGGCGGGCATCTGGTCATGCCGGCGGTCCGCCGGCTGGCCGCCGGAGCCGCCGCCTCGACCGGAGACGGTCACGGCCCGCTGGCGAACCCGCTCGGATGGCTCCGCCCTATCGACTCGGAGCATTCCGCCATCTGGCAGTGCCTGGTGGGAGAGGACTACGCCGCCATCGAGCGATTGCTGCTAACCGCGTCGGGCGGCCCATTCCTGGACTGGTCCGTCGCGGGCCTCGCGACGGTCGGCCCGGAGCAGGCTCTAAAGCACCCGACATGGACAATGGGCGCGAAGATCACAATCGACTCCGCGACAATGCTCAACAAGGGGCTGGAGATCATCGAAGCGCACTGGCTGTACGATGTTCCGCTGTCGGCGATCTCCGTCGTCATCCATCCGCAAAGCGTCGTCCACTCGGCTGTGCAGTTCGTGGACGGCTCACTGAAGGCACAGCTTGGGACACCCGACATGCGACTTCCCATCCAGTACGCGCTGACGTATCCGGAGCGACGGCCGTCGCTCGCGGCGGCGGTGGACTTGATTGCCGCCGGCCGGCTGGAGTTCCGCGCCCCCGACGAGGACAGATTCCCGGCCCTTCGGATCGGCCGTGAGGCCGGACTCGCCGGTCCCCGTGCAAGCACCGCCCTCATATCCGCCGACGAGGTCGCCGTGGCACGCTTCCTGGGCGGCCGGCTGGACTTCAACGGCATCGCCCGATTGCTCGGCGCCGCGGTCGAACGCTTCGGGCAGGCCCATGCCACGGAGCCCTCGCTGGAAGAGCTCGTGGCGCTCGACGCCGAAGTCCGCGCCTTCGCCGAGGCCTGCCGATGAGCATCGACGGCATCCTCTTCTGGGGCAAGGCGATCCCAGTCCTGCTGCTGATCCTGGTCGGGCTGGTCCTGGTCCACGAGCTGGGCCACTTCATCGTGGCCAGGCTCACGGGCGTCCGTGTCCTCGAGTTCGGTATCGGCTTTCCGCCAAAGGCGAGGGTTCTGGGTCACGATCACGAGACCGAGTACACGCTGAATTGGCTGCCCATCGGCGGCTTCGTGCGCCTCGAGGGTGAGGAATCGGACTCCGACGACCCGCGGTCTCTGAGCAACGCGCCGCTGCCGAGCCAGCTGCTCGTGATGGTCGCCGGCGTCTTCATGAATCTGGTGGCCGCGGTCCTGCTGTTGTTCGCAGTGGCCTGGATCTTCAACCCGATGGTCCAGCCGGTCGTGGCGACCGTGGTGCCCAACTCGCCGGCGGAAGCGGCCGGAATCCACGAGGGCGATACTCTGATATCGATCGACGGCCGGACACATTCGCTCCTGGACTTCGGGGCCGATCCGCTCGCGTCGTGGCAGTCCGAGCTTCGGTCGCGTGCAGGTCAGAGGGTGACGCTGGTGCTGGCAGACAGCTCGGGGAAGCAGCGCACCGTGGCGGTCGATCTGCGAGTCCCGGATGACAAGCATCCCGGGGCGCTCGGCGTGTCCATGGGCTTCTCGTTCTCGTACACGGCGGGCAATCCCGTCGATGCACTCGGAGCCTCGATCACAGGAACGACCAAAGCACTGGGCCTGGTATTGGTAGCGGTGGGAGATATCGGCAATCAGATCGCCACCAATCCCGGCCAGGGACCGTCCGGGGTCCAGGGTCCGGTTGGGATCGCCCAGGACGTGGGCCACCTGCTCTCCCAGAACGACGCGCCGATGCTGCTCCTGCTGCTGGCGGGCATCCTCTCGGCGAACCTGGCCTTGGTGAACATCCTGCCCTTCCCGCCCCTCGACGGTGGCAAGGTCGCGGTCATGGTCGTGAAGCGGATCTTCGGCATGCGGGGCGTGGGTGCGCTCGAGATCGCCACCAACTTGATCGGCTTCGGCCTGTTGATGGCGTTCATCGCCTGGATCAGCTACTTCGACATAATCCGCGCCGGCCAGTAGCCATGGGCGAGCAGGCCTTCGACGGGAGACGCCGCTCGGTGGCCGTGGACGTGGGCGGCGTGATGGTCGGCGGTGGCCATCCGATCGTCGTCCAGTCGATGACCAACACGGACACCGCCGACGCGGATGCCACGGCTATCCAGGTCGCTCGTCTGGCGGATGCCGGTTCGGAGCTGGTCCGGATCACCGTGAACACGGAGGCGGCCGCCGCCGCGGTTCCGGAGATCGTTCGCAAGGTTCGCGGCCTGGGCGCCGCCGTGCCGATCGTGGGCGACTTCCACTACAACGGCCACAAGCTGCTCGCCGAGTTCCCCGAAGCGGCGAAGGCACTGGCGAAGTACCGCATCAACCCGGGCAATGTCGGCTCCGGACGCCACCATGACGATCACTTCGAGGCGATCGTCCGGGTCGCCGTCGAGAATGGCAAGCCGGTTCGGATCGGAGTCAACTGGGGCTCGCTGGACCAGGCGGTCCTGGCCGAGCTGATGGACGCCAATGCGCGGCGGCCGGAGCCAAGGGAGGCCCGCGAAGTGATGATCGAGGCGATGGTCGAGAGCGCCATCCGATCGGCCGAGCTGGCGGAAGCTACCGGCCTGGCCCACGACCGAATCATCCTGTCGGCCAAGGTCTCCGGCGTGCGCGATCTCGTGGAGGTGTACCGGAGGCTGGCGGTCCGCGGCGACTACGCCCTCCACCTGGGCCTGACCGAGGCAGGGATGGGGATGAAGGGAATCGTGGCTTCGTCGGCAGGACTGTCGCTGCTGCTGGCCGAGGGGATCGGCGACACGATACGCGTCTCGATCACGCCGGAGCCGGGTGGCGACCGGACCGAGGAAGTGGCTGTGGCGCAGCAGGTCCTGCAGTCGCTCGGACTGCGGTCGTTCATGCCGCAGGTCTCGTCATGCCCCGGCTGCGGCCGGACCACGAGCACCTACTTCCAGGAGCTGGCTGCCGACATCCAGACGTACCTGCGCGAGCAGATGCCGGTGTGGCGGGCCGCCCATCCCGGGGTCGAGGACTTGCGCGTCGCCGTGATGGGCTGCGTGGTCAACGGCCCAGGCGAGTCCAAGCACGCCGACATCGGCATCAGCTTGCCGGGCACGTTCGAGGAGCCGGTGGCGCCGGTCTTCATCGACGGCGCCCTGGACCGCACGCTCCGCGGGGACCATATCGTCGACGAGTTCAAGGCGATCCTGGACTCGTACGTCGAGCGGCGGTTCCCGGCGCAAGGGGCGCCCGCCGGCTAGTAGCCGTGGCGATGCGCGAGGCGGCGGCCCGCCCGCTCAGTAGCCGTGGCGATGCGCGAGGCGGCGGCCCGCCCGCTCAGTAGCCGTGGCGGGTGCGCGAGGCGGCGGCCCTGCTGTCCCTGATACGGTTCCGGCCTGGAGCGTGGTCCGATCGGAGCGCCTGACGCGACGCCTCGGCAGACACGGGTTCTTGCCGATTTCACGCCTGAACAGCATTCGGCACAGACGCGGGCGTTGACGGTGGCGAATCGTTCCAGATTCGGCCGATCCAAACCCGCTGGAGCGCAATCGCAGGCGACCAGGCTCGTTTCGACCTGAATTCTCGCCGCCGCCGCCGATCACGGCCGGCAATCCTCACCTAGTTGTGATTCCCGGACACGTTGTTGACGAGGACGGCCATGGGCGACTGTCCGTTCAGTGAGCCGTGGGGTCGGTGCTCGTTGTAGTGGGCAACGAAGGCGGGGAGGGCGTCGAGCCTCGCC
>JBEKPL010000027.1:0-28624 GCA_049520815.1 Candidatus Limnocylindrales bacterium | reverse complement strand
GTCATGATCGTGGCCGGGTTCGAGTTGACCAGGATCGTCCGGACGCCCTCGGCCCTCAGCGCGCGGCAGGCCTGCGTGCCGGCATAGTCGAACTCGGCCGCCTGGCCGATGACCACGGGGCCGGAGCCGATGATGAGCGCGCTCTTGGGCTTGGGCCGGTCTGCGCGCGGGAGCGTGGTGGCGGACGACGGCATGGCCCGTGCCGGGCTCCCCGCCGCGGTTCCCGCCGGGGCGGCCGCCGCCTGTTGATCCGTCATACAAAAAAGCCACCGGCCCCGCGGGCTCGGTGGTTCAGCTTACAGACGACCATGGACCTCCTCCCCGGCCTCTCTGGACCGGTACGCCGGCCTCACAGGACCGGCCGCAAAGGTTGGAGGAAGGGTAGCACGAAGGACAGCGATGGGCCAGAACGGGTGCAGGTCGGAACCCAATCGATGGCGGCTCCCGCCCGCCACTTCAACAGCAGAATCAGTCTGGTCCCAGCTCCTGGCCGATTTGCCGAGTGAGAGTCCCTACCTCTCCCGAGACGCGACGATACTCATCGGAGATCTGTTCCTGGCTCTTGTTCGCCAAGAAACTCAGTCGTTCGGACGCTTGACGAACCAGCGCCACAACCTGGGAATCGGGACCGAGACTATTGCTGTCCGTCCACCGGCTGATAGCTTGACTCGAAAGGCCATAGAGCTCCTCACGCCACTGTCTGGAATTGACCACTTGCAGGACCTCTCGCTGGGCAGTCATACGATCGACAAACTCGCTCATTCAACCCTCACCTTCGCGATCAGCGACTTCATCCACTCTTCAATCTCGTCCAGACGCGACACGACATGCACAATGTCGTCTTCCGACGGCCTAGTCCCGTATCCGCGCGTGCAAAGCAGTCTCGCGTTCTCCAACACTTCGTACGACCGCTCATCCAACGTCAGACTGTCATCGCCGATACTCGCGGACGCGCGCCTGGAGAAGACGGGTGCTCTGCCGCTCTGCAGGGAGAAGCATGTGGCCAGGTTTCGCATGGCGAGAAACACCGTCGAAAGCTCAAAGACCACCGTGTCCCGTCGAAGGGCAAGCACGCCAGCTGCCGCGAGGAACAGCTGATAGAACTTCTCGCAGTCTGCAGTCCGCCTCGCATAGCGAGCTGGTTCACCAAGCTCGCGCAAGAAGTCTATACCGTCGTCCGCAAAGAGCAAGCGAGACTCAATGAACAGATGCCAAGCAAATGGGTTTCCTTCGGCCCAGAGACTCCTCAGGCGTCCGTACGTGTAGATGGAATAGACGATGGGGTCGAATCGGCCATCCGAAGCTTCGATGGCCACAAGAAGATCGACATCTGATCCTCGTTCCACCTCGCCCCGACAAACCGAGCCAAATGCGTAGATGTGCATCGGTCACCGACGCGCGAGCCGACGAATCAGAATGGACAAGAAGAGACCAAGTACGACCAGGCGAGTCAATGCGACAACTGCAACCACGAGGCCGGGATAGCTCGACGGGCTCGAGACCAGAAATGCCTGGGGCGCGTCATGCAGAGCCTGGCCCCAGTCGGAGACAAGTATCGGGTTTCTGTAGACCAGAGTGTCATACGCCGCGAGCAGAAAGAGTAGGAGAACGGCTGTCCGGGTCAGTTTGACGGGACTCTCACCATTTCCCCAGGCGAAATCGAGCGTTCGGAACTTCGCCCACTCCATGAACGAACTCAGCCGGCGGATCCCCTTGTACTTCTTGCGATAGTACGACTCATTACTGCGCCAAGCCTTGCTCAGGTGGATGCCTGTCGCCTCAAGCTCAACGAGAATGGCCTTGTTTGCCGCCGCGGAATCACCGAGACCCTGGTAGTTCATCCGGAGCGTTCTTGCAAACCGCAGCTTGAGGTTCTCGTACCCGGGGCAGCAATTGTCGAGGATATCGTCGTCGATGATGGTCCTCTCGAAGGTTGCGTAGTCGAACGTGCAGCCGTCGAAACTCGAACCGTAGAAGCTGGTTTCGACGAATCTGCAACCAGTAAAGTCACAGGAGTCGAAGACGCACTTTCGGAAATAGCAGTCATCGAACACGCAGTACTTGAAGTCGACGTCGGAGAAGCGAACTTCCTTGGCGCTGACGCGCTCGAAGACGTAGTTCGAGAGGTCGCGTCCCGAGACGTCACCGTCCCAGTGCTAGTCAGTCTCGATGGTCCGCTTCGTCGGCTTCAGCATCTTGGCAAACCCCAGCTAAGAGCGAGTAGCTGAATCCGCTGTAAGGAGCTGGTTGACATTCGGCCGCAACAGCTCATCGACCAGCATCACGGCACGCCTGGTCATTCGTACACCCACAGATCAACGCCCGGGTAGATGTGCTCGTCTGGCCTCTCGTCCTTCGCACAAGTTGCGTTGCCTCTAACCATGCTCGCTACCCATTCGTTGGCCCAGACGCGGGTCTCGGCAGCGGGATCGACGTTGGCAACATGCCAGCCGGCCATCGATTTGGGCGGTAGGTAGATGGGCGCGAACTCATCGGGGTCAGGGTTCCGGCGCCACACCATTGGCCCACGCGCTACCACCATGTAGCAATTCGTGACGAGCCCGACAGTGCCAACTCCCGGATTAGGGTACTTCGCCCAGGTGCCGCTCATCACAAAGATCTGGTTCTCGCCCAACGAGACCTCGACAAGGGTCGCGTTGTTGTCACCACCCTTGTCGTGGGAGGATTCGGTCGAGATGAGGCCGGGTAGCCCGACCGGCTCCTGAAGCTGCGGATTGTGATACCACTGGCGAGGGGCAGAAGCGCTGGACGATGGTGTTGGCGGCACCGGACTCTCACTGCGGGCCTGGGCAGAAACGACCACTGCGGAAGTGGGTGAGGCTGGCGCCAGAGCCGGACTCATGGAAGGAGCTGAGAAGGCGGACGGGAAGCCTGATGTCGCCACGGCAGCAGACAGGACAACAACAACTCCGGCAAATCCTGCCGCATGGATCCAGCGCGACTGCCGAGCCAGCAGAAGACTACCAACGACAGACAGAGCGCATAGAAGAGCGCCGAGCCAGAACCCCGCCCGGGAAAGCGTCGTGTTGAAGAGCCCGGTTGCTGCGGCAAGAGCGGACACTAGCCCCAACCCGACGTTACCCAATGGTGCCAGGACTCGTCCAAGGCGCGAGTCGGAAGCTCCCGGTCTCGTCCCGGGCGGGTGCGTCTGAACCAGCGCTAGTGTCTGGGCATGGCGACCTAACCATGGCAGCGGCCTGCTGCAGGTCGTGCAGTAGTCAGGCACCTCGAACTCGACGCCTCTCTGGTTCTCGAAGGGACTGCCGCAGTTAGGGCAGCCGTCAAGGGACGGAGCCCCGCAACGAGCGCAGTAGCGCTTCGAATCCCGTGGCCGCTGATGTCGGTACGGGTTGACAACGTGTCCTCTCGCGCAGATGGAGGCAACGTCGTCCTGCATCGTCGTGGTCGCCATGGATCCCCCGCTCCGGCTGAGCGCCTCGGCCAAGTCGAGACAATGCTAGCGCGTCGTACTAGTCCTCAGCTGGGCGCGTGCACCAACCGGACCCGTCCTTCCGCATCCGTCGCCAAGGGCCGTCTCCCGGCTGACGAAATCGCCCGCTTCTGCGACACTCCCCTGCCCCGGCTGGCATGGCCGGGCAGTTGAGAGGAGGCCCGACATGGTGCGCCACAGCGAATTCGAGAAGCCTTCCCTCCTTTCGAGCCGTCAGGTAAGCGGAGGAGAGGGATACCCGTCCGTCAGATTCGGCGTGGACTCCGGGTCATCCACGGCGACAAGGAGTTGGCTGAGAAGCTCGGCCGGAACGATCTCTGCCCCTGCGGCTCCGGGAAGCGCTTTCAAGAGCTGCTGCCTGCGCTCGGGCGACTTCGACGGTAGTGAGCGGGACGACTACTCGCGGTAGATGAGAGGCGGGCCTCGGGCGATTGTCAGCAGGACCACGAACCCATCCGGCACGTAGACCCGCTGCGGTATTGCCGTGCCAGCGTCGCGCCTTTGCCACCGGCCTCGAGTTGCCGGTCGGAGCCCGGCTCAGCGAAAGCATGGGGGGGTATCTCTGCTCTTCTCCGGCGCGTTCAGACAGACGACCTGGCTGCCGGGCCTGAGGGCTCTGCCTGCCCCTGCAGCTCCGCAATCAGTCCAGCTATGGTCGGCACCGGCATCTCGTTGGCCATGATCTTGTCCTCGGCCAGCAGTCCTGCTACCCGTGCTTCTTGATACAGCTGTATGTCGCGGACGTTCCGAACGATTCTGTCCCTCGCAGCTTCAACCTCTATTCGCCCCTTCAGTGCCAGGTAGGCCGGACAGTACACCTTGGCCGAGATTCTCATAGCCCACGCCAGGTTCCTGTCATCGTGCTCAGGATGAGTAAAGAGAGTCTCGCACTTTTCAAGGAACGGCAGCCCTGGCTCCGAGACGAACCGTCTCCTCTCCAGCTGCCCCACCTCTTGAATGATCCGCTGGATCTTCGGCGCGTCGTAGAAAGCATCGATCCTCGCGACCGCTTCCGAAGCCGTGCCTGGCACAGCCAGGGCAAGGAATCGGATTCGTGCGAACAAAGGATCCTCTCTCGCCAGTTCCAGGAGCTTCTTGAGGTAGCTGGTACACCCTCCTTCGATCAAGACCGGGCGGTCACGGGCTTCTTCGGGCAGAACATCGCCCAGCCACCTGGCATACCGCTCGGGACCGCTGACCTCCCAGGGTGAAAGGACCTGGTACCCCGCGTAGTCGACGCCTTCGAAGGTGCTCTCATCGAAGCCAACGCCTTCACGCAGGTACCTGTATCTCTGCAACTGGTCCAGCGGGAAGATGACGGCACCCGTCGTCTTCGCGGCGGCCACCGCGATGGCCGTCTTCCCGATGCAAGTTGGGCCAGCGAGCGCGACGATCCGATACACGCGGAATGAAGCTACGGACGCTTGCGAAGCGTGACCGTTCCCGCAACGGTGGGACCGGTGAGGTGATACCAATTGCCCCGCACTGTCAGATCAGGTGTCTCGGCGAAGACAACGCCCGACAGCACACACTCGCTGCTGTCAAGCCTCCCGCCGTCATTCGCCGCCGAGTATCCGTAGATGAGCATGAGTCGCTTCATAGCGGGGTCGTAGCTGGCAAACCGTGAGGAGATCTCTGCGATCTTCGTGTCCGATGAACCGTACAGGACCCCGGAGACAGTGATCGTCGTTTGACGGACGGTAAACGTGAGCTCGCCATGACCAACCTTGTGCGAGGTCGTCGTGGTGGAGTCTATGTCCCACTGACCTGCCAGCTTGGCGTACTCGCGGTGACTCGGTCTGGTGTCATCAGGGTCCGGCAGATCCTCAAGGACATCCCGGGCGTTGGCTGCAGTCTCTTGACCGAACTTCAGCCCAAGGAGGACATAGGCAACCAGACCCGCCGCTGCGATCGCCGGCATGACGCTGTAGAAGAGCCACCCAAGGGAAGCGACAGTCGTCAGTCCCCCCTCGACGGCACCCAGCGTTGCGCCCGCAGCCAGCGTGCAGATGGCCAGGCAGAGGTCCTGCATAGAGAACCGAGATCGCTGAAGCGACGCGAGCCGATCGCGGCAATGGCGAAGGCTCGACGCCCGAACCTCTACCAAGAAGTCGAGATCGTCCAATCGCCCCATCTGGGTGTCCGCCTGGCTGTCCATCGTTTCGGTCCTCCCCATCGCGGCCAACTCCCGCGACCCGACTGCGAACGCTGCGAGTCCATCACGAAGTCGCCAAACGCACTCTGCTTCGCGCGCGACGCCGATTGACCCCTATTGTGACGTCTCGCCCGCGACCGCACGCGTCGGCTGCGGAGAGCCTGCCTGTGTCGAGACCGTTGGGATGCATGCGAATCAGTCTGCCTTGCCGAGGAAGAGCCCGCAACGCGCCGGCATGAGTCCAGCCGGGGACGGAGAAGCTGGCCCGGGGCCAAGAGCCGGCAACCCCCGTGATCCCGGCGCTTCGCCTCCATGGGGCTGCGTAGGGAGTGGAAGGCGTGCCCGCCGTCGGTCCCTCGGCTGCTTGCCGCCCCATTCGGCCGAAGGCCTGATCGGTCGCCGAAGGCCGTCTCCGGCCGGACCGAATCGCCCGCTTCTGCGACACTCCCCTCCCCCTGGCCGGCGTGGTCAGGCAAGTTGAGAGGAGGCCCGACATGGTGCGCCGCGGCGAATTCGAGAACCTCCCCTCCTTTCGAGCCGTCAGGTAAGCGCAGGTGTGGGATACCCGTCCGAGACCAAGGTTCGGCGCGGACTCCGGGTCGTCCACGGCGAGGAGAAGCTACCTCGAAAGCTCGGCCGGAACGATCTCTGCCCCTGCGGCTCCGGTAAGCGCTTTCAAAGCTGCTGCCTGCGCTCGGGCGACTTCGACGGTCGCGAGCGGGACGACTGCTCGCGGTAGGCAGGTGGCAGGTCCCGAAGCGCCCGGACCTAGCCGTTAGAGCGTGTCGCCGGGTGCGACAACTGACATGCCGAGGTCTCGCGCCGCAGCCGAGAGGCGGTCGTCGTAGCAGACGAAGGCAGTCAGCTCGTGCCCCAGTTCGAGAGCCGTCGCGAGGTGGATGGCATCGAGCGTGTGCAGATTGACTGGGGCCAGCGCGGCTGCGCGGGCGGCGATTCGAGTGTCGAAGGCCATGACGTTCAGTACCTCGAACACCGCGGCGGTCGCGCCAGCTGACTCGGGAGCCACCCCGGAGACGGCGCGCGATACCTCGACGGTTGCGAGGATGCTTGACGCAAGCGGCCCCGCCGAAGTGAGATACCGCCGTAGAGCGTCGGTTTCAGCCTCACGAACGACGAGCTTGACGAGAGCCGAGGAGTCGACGTAGGCCGGGCTCACCGGCGCTCATCCTCGCGCATCCGGCGGAGCGCATCCGAAGGGCTCGGAGCGCCTGGCGGGATCTCGACCGGCTCTGGGAGGGCGCCGACCGGACGGCTCGCCGACGTGGCGCGGCCCTCGGCAATGAGCCTGTCCAGATGGCTCGTCTCCGGGGCCGGCGCCGGCGCCAGTCGCGCCACCAGACGGCCATGCTCGGTGACGTCGAGGGTCTCGCCCTTCTCTACGCGCCGGAGGTACACGGAGAGGTTCTGACGGAGATCACGCACGCCCACTCGCGCGCGAGTTTCACCCTCGCTCATGCTCGGGCTCCGGCCTTCATGTAGCACATCGTAGCACTTCTCGAGTGAGGGAGCCGAGACTCACGCCCGGCGCGACCGGGCCGGGGCGAGAACATCCCGGGCGGGCGAGGACGAGGCCGTGCGAGTATCCAGCTCCGCATCGCGCCGCGCCGCCTCCGCGATCCACATCTTGATCACCGACTTGCGCGTGACGCCGAGGTGCTTCGCCTCGCGACCGAGCGACTCGACCATCCACGAGGGGCGCCGACTTCAGCGCTCACGAAAACAGTTCCCGGTCTCGGATCTTGTGAGGGTCCGTGAAGTCTTCGTCCCACCAGGGCTTCTCCCCCGCCTGCCGGGGAGGCTTGGCCAGCTGCAGCTTCTTCTTCTCCTTCCTCGCTTCCTTCTGAGAGACGCGGAAGTGATAGTGGTCGAAGAGAGTCAGCGCCTCGATCATGTAGGAGACCACCACGCGCCGGTCGCGGACCAGGACCAGGTTCTCTCCGTTCTGGGTGTCAGCCGCGGTGGAGAAGTTGTAGGAACCGAGATAGACGCGAGCCGTTGGCTTGTCGAAATCCACGACCACGAACTTGTGATGCATGCGGATGCCGCCGCCGCCCGTAGGCTCCGCCTTGAACGGCTCCGGCAGACCCTTCGCCAGCGCCGAGGGATAGACCGGCGCCACATTGGTGTTGGGCTTCTGAAGGTCAAGGCCACCGACCTTCCTGTCCGAGATTCCGTACACGAAGATATCGTTGTCCAGAGATACCTTCTTGATCGCATCCAACAATGGCCCGGGCGTCTGATAGAGAAACGCCAGGGAGTAGAACAGACACGACTTCGTGTGGTTGCCGATGTCGTCGGCCACCGACTTGAGCCGCGCGTTCGACGCGGCATGCGGTGAGAACGTCACGCTCGCGTCGATCCCGGTGAGCCCGAAAGTCGCCCATTGGGACGCCGAATCAGTCGGGCCGAACAGAGCGGGCGTTTCCTTGCTCCAGTAGTCGTCGAAGGCGTCGGCGAACGGCTTGATGGCGGTCGCGCCCTCCAGGATCATCGCGTTGTTCGACTGCACGTAGAAGCCGCGCCAGGAGAAGTTCGTGGAGCCACACACCGCTCTCTGCCCAGCCGGCCCATCGACCACGATGGTCTTGTTGTGTTGCAGGTTGCCCATGTGCTGCCGCTTGACGGTGCAGCCCTTGGCCACCAGCCGCTTCTCTGCCTCGTTCTCGGCAGAGCCGGCTTTTCCATGGTCACCTTCGTCGTCGACGATGATCCGGAGTCGCGGCCCCAGCTGCTCGAGTCGGGCGACGACGTTGGGCTCGCTCAGGTCGTAGGCGACCACGCGCACCTGGGCACCGCCGTCGGCGACGGCGCCGTCCAGCACGTCCAGGATGCGTTGGCGCGCCTCGAAGCCCATCCACACCAGGGCCTGTCTTGCCAGGGGATGAGTCGGAACGAAGGTCAGGCCCTGATCGGCGGTGGCCGGCAGGAGCGTGGAGATGGGCCCCTTCGATTCGTACTCATCCACGAAGGCCTGCGACGACACAAAGCCGCGGGTGTAGGCGACGTCCAGCTGACCGGGATACGTCTCGCGCCGGAGCTCGATCGACGCTTCTTGTGCCTCCCCGTAGCTAAGCTCGTCCTTGTCGTTCATGAAGACCGGGGTAACTCGATAGACGAACCCACCCGGCATATCCGCTTTGCGCGGGAAGTGCACCCAGCGGAACTTCTGGATCGGGGAGAGCCGAGTCGACAGTATGTTGGGGTTGGTCTCGCCGCCAGCCCCAGCGAAGCCGAGGCGGTTCTTCAGCGGATAGAACTTCGCGCCGCCCGGTTCCTCGTACTCGATCGCGAAGCCGACGAAATCCTGAGGCGGAGTTCCGTCCTTCCAGTTCATCGCGATCAGGGTCATGCCGTCGCCGCGATGCAGCTTCAACGTAAATGCGGCGGCCGCGTTGTGGCCACTGACACTGAATTCGCCGGACATGGCACCCTCCCCGCCCAAGGCCCTACCCCGCGCCCCTGCATCTGTCGTGCGCGAGAGCGCATCGCGGACGACTGCACGATGATAGCCACTCTGAGGGGGCGCAAACCACATTCCGCGAGAACGAGCATGCGAGCCTCGGTTCGGCGCGGTCGTGGAATGCGAAGTCCGTCAGGTTCGGTGCTGATTCCGGGTGGTCCACGGCGAGGAAGAGCTACCTCGAGAGCTCGGCCGGAACGATCTCTGCCCGCGCGGCTCGGGTCTGCGGTTTGCGGAGCTGCTGCCTGCGCTCGGGCGACTTCGACGGTAGCGACGATGAGCGCCGACTACGACGCCTTGCGCTCGAGGCGCTCCGCGATCCACATCTTGATGACCGACTGGCGTGTGACGCCGAGGTGCTTCGCCTCGCGGTCGAGCGACTCGACCATCCACGACGGGAAGTCAACATTGACGCGCCTCGCCTCCTGGAGGGGCCGCCGGGCGGCAGACAGGTCGAGGTCGCCAGTGACGTCATCGTCTGCGTCGAACTTCTTGTCGAACTCGCTAGCCTTCATAGAGCATCACTTCCTCGTCGCGCGACCGGCGGACAGAGATGATCCGGATCTTCTCGTCCCGGTAGGTAATCACCGCCGACCCAGTGCTGGCCCGCGATCATCCCGATCACCACAAACCTCGGCTCGTCCTGAGTGCGGGCCGGGACTTCGATGAACATTTCGTCGAGCCAGAGGGCCTGAGCCTCGACAAAGTCGATGCCGTGCTTGGCCTTGTTGCTTTGGCTCTTTGCCTCATCGAACTCGAAGCGCACCCTGACCTCCACCATGGGCCGTAATGGTATGGAAAGTATACCAGCGGGACGACTACTCGCGGTAGTCGATCCCGAGTCGACGATTTGCCTCCGCCAGCGGAGAGTCGCGTCCTTCTTCCCCGCGGGTAGACCCTCGGGGCCTGGCGCGTCTCCGCCAGATAAGCGGCCGTAAATGCCTCTTCGGTATCGTACGGAGGTCGCGGTTACATCACGACGGTCGAGTTGTATCATGCAGGGCGTGGAGCGCACCCAGATTTCACTGACAGAGGAACAGTCGCGCCGGCTGCGCGGGCTGGCCAGACGGAAGCACACCTCGATGGCCGCCCTGATCCGAGACGCGGTGGATCGAGCCTATCCCCCACCCGGCCGAGCCGACGAACGATGGGCCAGGGCTCTGGCCGCGGTGGGCGGATTCCGCTCAGGCAGTTCGGACATCAGCGCCGAGCACGACCGCGAGCTGGGCGAGGCGTTTCGCTCATGAAGGTCTTCGTCGACACCTCGGCCTTGTACGCGCTGCTCGACGAGGACGACGCGAACCACGCTCGAGCGGCCAGGGCCCTCACGGATCTCCAGGGTCAGGAGCTGACTGCCCACGCTTACATCCTGGTCGAAACCCTGGCGCTGGTGTCCAAACGCCTGGGGTGGGAGGCGGTCGTTCGACTGCTCGACGGTCTGCTCGGCGTGGTCGCCATGGTCCCGGTTGACGGCAGCATCCAGGACGACGCGCTGGCCGCCTATCGAAACGGCGATTCGGGCCGGATCAGCTTCGTCGATCGGACGAGCTTCGCGTTCATGCGGGCCAACCGCATCGCCGACGCCTTCGCCTTCAACGCCCACTTCGAGTCGGCCGGATTCCAGCTGATCGGCTGAGGCGTCCGGCTCCCAAGTCGACGATTTGCTCCGCCAGCGGAGAGTCGCATCATTCTTCCAGATCGGTTAGTCCGTCCTCAACGGCCGCCTCGAAATCGCTGGGTTCGGACCGATACCGTTCCACCAATTCAGCCGGAGAAAGAACTGCCGCGCCCGCGCGGGCGCCTGGCGGGTAGTGGCCGAGGTTGCCGGTTACCAGGACGTCCGCCGGAGCGGCCAGGGCGACCGCAAGAAACGGTTCATCGTCCGGATCGGGCAGCCGAGTCGCGAGCGGCTGGGATGCCACCATCTCGCCGCTGGACTCGAGGTAGTCCAGAAGAGTTGCGACAGCATCGGGGTCGAAGCCGAACTTGGGCCTCACCAGGACGTCGCGATACTCCGAGACGATCCGCGCGTCCAGGCACAGACTGAGCAATCCGGTCGATACGAGTCGGACGATTTCGCCGGGGGGCCGAAGGGCGAGAGCAACCCCGAAACCAGAGCGTTGGTGTCGAGGACGATCCTCAACTCCGGCGGCCCTTGCGCGCGGCCGCGATTTCGGCCTCGATCTCCGCTTCGCTGAGCTTCTGGGCTCCGCGGGCAACCGATCGGCCCTGCATCGAGGCCACGGCATCCACTGCGCGAGCCCGGCGAAACGCAGCCAGCGACTCCTCCACGCTAGACTCCCCAACCGCGGCGAGGATGGCGACGGGACGCCCGTTGCTCGTGATGACCATCTCTCGTTCCTCGGGCAGCTCGCGCCAGATTTCGGCCGATCTCCCGCGGAAATCCCGGACGCTTACAAACTTCACAGTGTGGCCTCCATTGTGTCGCAACAATGAACGCAATCGTCACCCGCGTCAATGCGATTCCGAGTGCACTCCAGACGTGATGCCGGGGCGCGCCCGCTGTCGGTCCAACGGCTGCCTGCCGTTCCTTTCAGCCGAAGGCCAGCCGTTCGCCGAAGGCCGTCGCCTGATAGAGCTCACGGCTTCCGCGACACTCCCTTGAGCCGGCCTCGGAGCGATCCGGGGCCTGTGACTCAGGCGGGACTCGTCGGCTGGTCCGGTAGGCCCGCCATGAGTCTCTCGCTGCGCCAGACGCGCACGACACGCACGCTTTCGCCCTCGACGCGATAGACGATGCGGAAGGGCGGCCGAATGAGCTCGCGCAGCCACGGTTGGTCGAACTCGGGCACCATCCTGCCGCTCTCCGGGAATTCGGCGAGCTGGTCCAGGCACGAGACGACCTCGCGGATCAGGCGCTCACCCACCTCCTGCGCCGACTGCGCGGCATACCAGTCGCGCACGGCTTCCAGGTCACGAACCGCCGACTCCGCGAGGGAGATCCGCTTGCGCACCTCAGCCGAGCCCAAGCCGGCGGCGGGCATCCTCCAGCGACAGCTCGCGCCCCTCCTCAAGATCGAAAAGACCGGCCAGCACGGCCCGCATGAACTCGCGCTCTTCCTGCGCCGCCTCGAACTCGGGCAGAGTCTGCACTACCGCGACGCCGCGGCCCCGGCTCGTCAGCAGCACCGGGCGGCCAGACTCGGCAACACGTCTCACCACCTTGCCCGGGTTCACCTTCAGCTCCCCGATGGGAATGACGTCTTCGGAGAACTTCACTCTAGCCCGCATCAGGACCTCCGTTGGGCACCTTTGTACTGGTGCCGATAATAGCACCTGTTCGAAGGTGGCTGGGAGTGGAAGTAGAGCGCGTCCTCAGTCGGTCCAACGGCAGCCTGCCGTCCATTTCGGGCCGAAGGCCAAGTCGGTCGCCGAAGGCCGTTCGCCGAAGGCCGTCCCCGGCGGACGGAATCGCCGGTTTCTGCGGCACTCCCCTGGACGAGTTGGCCAGGCAGTAGAGAGGAGGTCCGACAACGTCGGTCAAGACGGAATCTGCTTCAGGAAAGCCCGCAGGGCATCCATGAAGGCCGTGTAGTTGTCATACCGGATGAGGTGGCCCACGTCGGGGACGTTGACGATGGTCACCCTCGGGTTCAACTCGCGAACCCTCGCCTGAACCTCAGGGGTCACGATGCCCCCAAGCTCCGGGTTGGCCGTCAGGAGCAAGACCGGCTGTGTGATGTCTTGGATCGTCGTGAGCCAGTCCGATCCCTCGCGGTTCAGCTTGTCGAACAGCGTATCTACGATCGCTGGATCGAGCTGCTTCTTGGACTCAGCCATCAACCGCACCGTCTCTTCGGGCCAGTGAGGCTGCTCCTCGCGGTATCGCGCCAGCAACTCTTCCAGGGTCTTGCTGGCCAGGCCCTTGGCCCACTCGGATGTGGGATGCTCATCGAACCGGCCTGGCGGTGGAACGGGCCGGCCCAGCCACCAGGGCGGATCCTCCAGAATCAAGGCGCCAGCCAGCTCCGGGAAGCGCGTACCGATCTGATAGGTGACCGCGGCCCCCATGGAGTGCCCGCCCACAGTCGGCCGCTTCAGCCCCAGGCCCCGTATGAGTCCCGCCAGGTCGGCGGCCATGTCCACGTCATCGCCTGGCCGCATCCGGGCCGAAAGGCCGTGGCCGCGCATGTCCGGCATGACGACGTCGTATTCGACTTCGAGATCATGGGCCGTGCGTGACCAGCACAGACCGCTATCCGAGAAGCCGTGGACCAGCACCAGGGGCCGCTTGTCTCCATGGCCGGTGCGGTAGTAGTGCAGGCGCACGCCGCCGACGAGGAAGTCATCCTGTGTCCAGCTAGAAAGCATCCAACCTCTCCTTGCCCGGGCAGCGTGGCTGCGCCTCGCGGGGGATCGCGGTGGATCAGGGAATGATGGTCTGGATCGTGCCGTTGTCGTTATAGGTCAGCCCAGTGACCTTGACGCAGCGCTTGTGGTCCACGCCGGAGAGAGAGCTGTCGTGGTAGAAGAGATACCACTCTCCCTGGAACTCCACGATGGAACCGTGGGTCGTCCATCCAGGAACCGGGGTCAGAACGTACCCTCGGAAGACGAAGGGCCCCAGTGGGCTATTGCTCGTTGCATAGGCGATGTTCTGCGACTCGCCGGTGGAATACGAGAGGTAGTACGTGCCCTTGTACTTGTGAACCCAGGAGGCCGGCAGCAGCCGTCGGAGCGGAATACTCAAGGCGGTCACGTCGCTGATCCATGTTGCCTCCCCTCCCGGATCGCTCCACGCTTTGCTACAACCAGGACCCGGGAACTCGCGCCACCCGACGATGATAGCCAGTCCCGATAGTCGAACGGACGATGCGGGGCTGGACGCCTACACGGCCTCAATCGTTGACGGCGGCTTGGGCGCGATGTTGTAGGTGACGCTGACGACGCCGGGCACCGCGCTGAGGATCTCCTGCGCGAGCTGCTCGAGGACTTCGAACGGGAGCCGGGTGGGCGTCGCCGTGCGCGCGTCGACGCTGTTCCAGCAGCGCACCTCAATCTGCTGGCCGAAATCGCGCCGGCCGTCGCGCATCCCCGTCACCCGGTCTTCGTGCAGGATGGCGAGGTACTGAAAGGCGCCGTATCCCGACAGCAGCCGCTCGACCACCTGCGTGGCCTGCCGAACCGTCTCGATGCGCTCCGGTGTGGCCTCGCCGATCACGCGGGCGGAGAGCGCCGGGCCCGGGAAGGGGATCCGCTGGAATAGCTCGCTCGGCAGCCCCAGTGCCTGTCCCAGCTTCCTCACGCCGTCCTTTCGCAGCTGGATGAGCGGCTCCAGGATCTTGTAGCCGAACTCCGCTTGCGGGTCGATCCCCAGCTGCTCGAAGACGTTGTGCTGCCGTTTAACCCCGGCTACCGTCTCGTCGACGTCGGTCAGGATCGTGCCCTGGAGCAGGTGCTTCGCGCCGCTCTCCCGGACGAGCCGGCCGAAGACGTGGCGGTAGAAGGTCTGGGTGACAGCCTCGCGCTTCAACTCGGGGTCCGTCACGCCCTTGAGCGCCGCGAAGAACTCCGCGCGCGCATCGACGACTTCGATCGTGACGCCGAGGGCGCGGAAGCGGCTGGTCACCTGCTCCGCTTCCCCCGCGCGCATGAGGCCGTTCTCGATGAAGACTGTCCGCAGGCGATCGCCCAGGGCGCGGCGCCCCAGCATCGTGACCGTGGACGAATCGACGCCGCCGGAGAGGGCGTTGATGGCCCGCCCCTCCCCCACGCTGGCCCTGATCTCGTCCACTCTCGCCGCGATGAAACTCGCCGCGTCAAGCTCCTGCGCGGTGATCTCCTTGATCATTTGGCCGGCTCCTCTTCACGCGGTGCGGCTCGACGGGCTGCGTGCCGCTCATGTCTGTACTCTAGCCGCCGCGAGCGCCACGGGACGGGGAGCTGCCGAGTAGCGGTCAGCTGGCGACTCCTATGATCCCGGCGCTGCGGCTCCATGCGGACATCGGAGGTGAAGGTGGGCGCGAAGTCAGCTGCTTCGTTCAGCTCGAGCTCCGCAGCTTCGTGAAACGCAACCCGCGGGGTCACGCCCGGCGCGACCTGGCCCGGGAAAGGACGTCCTCGGCAGGCGAAGACGAGGCTGTGCCGGAATCCAGCTCCGCATCACGACGGGCCGCCTCGTCTGCCCAGAGCCGCTCGATCTCAGCCTCGGAGAGGCTGTCGAGGCTGCTCAGAAGCGCATGCGCAAGCTCCGCTCGCCTCTCGGGATCGAGTCGCAGCGCCTCTCGCTTGATCTCCTCGATAGTCATCGAACCTCTCGCGCCATGGTCGTGTTGGACCCAACTGTACGCCCAAGACCGTCCCCCAGGAAGAACCATCGCCTCGCGTCCCGAGCCGCTCGCGATCATGTCGACCTGCTGCAGGCGGTGTTGCCCGGGTCCTTGAAGCTGGCCAGGGGCAGAGAGCTGTCACTTCCTGACGTTCTGGCGCCTCTGACTCCGGCGTGGCTGCGGGCACCGGTCGACGGCGCGCCCGCTGTCGGTCCAACCGCCTCCTGCCGTCCTTTTCGGCCGAAGGCCAAATCGGTCGCCGGAGGCCGTTCGCCGGAGCCGTTCGCCGGAGGCCGTCCTCGCCGGACCGAATCCCCGCCTGCTGCGACACTCCCCTCCCCTGGCCGAGTGGGTCAGGCAAGTTGAGAGGAGGTTCGACATGATGCGCTACGGCGAATTCGAGAACCTCCCCTCCTTTCGAGCCGTCAGGTAAGCGGAGGAGAGGGATACCCGTCCGTCAGGGTCGGCGCGGGTTCCGGGTCGTCCACGGCGACAAGGAGCTACCTCGAAAGCTCGGCCTGAAGGATCTCTGCCCGTGCGGCTCGGCGAAGCGCTTTCAAGAGCTGCTGCATGCGCTCGGGCGACTTCGACGGTAGCGAGCGGGACGACTACTCGCGGTAGGCAGGCCGCAGGCCTCGGGCGGCGCCCAACGACGAAGCTCAGCGACGCGGCGAAGCGCCGTTCGCTGGAGCCTCTGGTTGGGCCTCCTTCTCCGTCCCCTCTTCATACACCAATCGGAGTTCCGTCAACAGGTCTTGGGCGGCGTCGAACAGTTCGCGTATCGCGTCGCTGCCTTGTCGAATAGCCGTCTCATCGGCCTTGCAGAGTCGAACCCCCTCGTAGCTCAGGAGAAAGAAGTTGACCTGATCATCTTCGGGATATGGGAATTCGCTCGTCTTCACGCTGCGGGCGACGAACCTATGGCCAACTCGCACGCATCGCTGGGCTGCCGCCATGACCTTCTCGTGACCCTCACCGCCAATGATACCGAAGGTCGCGGTCGTGTAGAGACTGGCCGCCCCGTCCTTCATCGCAAGAATGCTCGCTGTCTCCTGGCCGATCCGCCAGTCCGTCACAACTCCATAGATCGTCGGGTATTCCTTGTCGGGTGAGAATGCGAGCTCTTCTGGCGCTGTCGTCAGCGCCAACTTGCGTAGCGCTTTGCCGACATCCTTGGGATCTATCCTTGCACTTGTCATGGAGTGATCCTCTCACGCGCCCGTTCGGTCCGTTCCGATGCCCGTCCAGTCCTGGAGCGCAAGCGGCAGGTCTCCGAGATCGGCGATGGTGCGGTGCATCTCTCCTGCTCTGCGGGCCTCGCGCTCTCCAGCCACCCACACCGCCCGGATGCCGGCCGCGTTCGCGCCGACGACGTCTCCATCGAAGTCGTCGCCTACCATGACGATCCGCGACCGCGGGAGGCCAAGGTCCCGAAGGATGAACTCGAAGAAGTCCCTGGACGGCTTGCGGAAGCCGACGTTGCTGAAGCAATAGACCCGGTCAAGCAGGCCGTCGAGACCGCCCCGTCGCAGCGCGGCCCACACATCGTTCTCCGCGGAGTCGACCGCATTCGTGGCCACCCCGAGCAGCCATCCCATCGACCGCAAGGCGCTCAGAGCCTCTACCGCGTGGGCGCAGACCTCGATCCGAGGCCAAGTGGCCATCGGGCCTGCGAACTCCGGAAAGTCGCGCATGAGCGTGTCGCCCCAGTCGAAGAGCACGCAGCGCGTGTACTCGGCCCCACCCCTCAAGCGCGCCTCCTTCCGAAATCGACCGAATGGCCAGGACACGCTGCGACTGGCTGTAGCGAAGAAGCCTGCCAACCAGAACGCTTCAAAGACGAATGGCGTCGCGAAGAAAGGCGCACAAGGTCGTCAGCTTCATGTCCGTGCTGGGGGGCGCCCTCTCTCGTGCTGACTCATTCGCCAGGGCGGCCGGCTCCCAAAGACAACGCCCCGCTGGTCATTCGGGCCCGCCCCACAACGTAGGGTTATCAGCACTAGCCTTCTTGTCTTTGCAGCAATCTCCGTCGATATTCAAGCCTCAACTTGTACGTGGGCTTTCTTTCTTGGTTTCGCCTCTCGATTGTCGCGACCAATTCGAGATCAGATAACCGTGAATTCTCATTGAAACTCCTATCAGGAGTGAATTCATCGGTCCCCCAGCTATTCGGGTCAGCCGACTCTCGCGTCAAGCGGTCCAATTCCTCTTGTGAAAGCGCCATCTCGGTCTCCTTCTCGTCAGTACGCTAGGCTCAACTCTTCCCAAACAGTGCGGGACCCAGAACAACAGAGGCTCCTAGTTTCGCACATCCGCTCCTGCCCAAGGAGCTCCTCGATGGCATCGCTCTGGGTCACATAACCCTCGGGCCTCGAGATTGACCTTCGATGAGGATACAGGTCCCCGGTCGGTGAAGCTGGCCTGCGGCGACGAGCGGCAACTCCCTCAAGTCCCGGCGCTCCACTTCCGATCGATCCTCGGTCTCCCATCCAGAAACGCGTCCTACGTCGGTCCAACGGCTGGCGTCCGTCCTTTCGCCGGAGGCCAAGGCGGGAGCCGAAGGCCGTTCGTCGGAGGCCGTTCACCGGCCGCCGTCGCTCATGCGTCCGACTCGAACTCCGAAAGCCTCGAACGATATAGATCGATGAATTCAGCGGGCGTGACCACGCTGACGCCGGCTCGGGCCTGGGGTGGATAGTGGGCCGCGTTTCCGGTGACGACGCAATCGGCCGCGCCGGCGAGGGCGACCTCCAGAAACGGCTCGTCATCGGGGTCCGGAAGCCGTGGCACCAGCGGCTGCGAGGCGACCATCTCGCCGTTCGACTCCACGTAGTCCAGGAGGGTCGCGACTGCGTCAGAGTCGAACCCGAAGCGGGGCCGCGACAGGACGTCCCGATACTCGGCGGCGATGCGAGCGTCCAGGCAGAGGGCGATCAGCCCCGAGGAGACCAGCCGCATGATCTCACCGGGCGCCCCGAACGGCGAAAGGAGTCCCGAAACCAGAACGTTGGTGTCGAGGACGATCCTCAAGGCCGCCGGGCCTTGCGCGAAGCGGCGACCTCAGCCTCGATCTCAGCCGCCGAGAGCCTGTCGCCCCCGCGCGCCACGGAGCGACGCTGCACCGAGGCGACGGCGTCGACTGCCCGCGCCCTGCGGAAGGAGGCCAGGGACTCCTCCACGTTGGACTCGCCCACGGCCGCCAGGATGGCGATCGGACGGCCGTTGCTGGTGATAACCATCTCCCGTTCCTGCGGAAGCTCGCGCCAGATCTCGGCCGACTTGCCCCTCAGGTCCCGGACGCTTACGAACCTCATGCGTGACCTCCATTGAGATCACGATTGTGTACGCAGCAGTCACCCGCAGTCAAGCGGCGGTCGGCAGGCGCGCCCTCTAGATCGCGTAGTCGGCGACCCCTGTGCCGAACAGCGACACCCGGCTAGGTCTCGTCGAAGGCGTCGTCGCTCTCCAGGCCACGAACGAAAGCCTCGAAGCTCGGCGCGACGAAGGTGATCTTGTAGTCGCGCTCCTGGTCGACGTGGACCACGCTGGGCTCGCCCTGAGGCCCGCAGGCGCGGTAGTCCAGGCAGACCATATCGTGGCCGGCCGACGGACAGTCGGCGAAGTAGACCCGATGGGCGGGTAACCCCATTCGTCGATCCAGAACCGGCTGCCGAACTGTCCACACAGCGAGTTCGGCCTGGCGCTCCCGATCGAGTAGATGCCACTGATGGCGATGTGGTCGTCCGCCCAAGAGGTGGGCTCGGCAGTGCGGTGGTTCGTCAGCCTGGGGATCCCGCCGTTCTGGAACCTCATCAGCTCCACGTAGGCAGCCGGAAGCCTGTAGCCGAGGGCGCGCTCGACTTCCGCCACCGTTTCGGTCGTCGGCGGGTCGTCCGTGTATGCCTTGCGCGTGTAGGCCGAGCGCTCCCAGAACGCCTTTGGATCGAAGCCCTCGAACACCCTATCTGCCCTCGAACACCCTATCTGGCGGTCTTGCCCGTGACCTGAGACCCAGCCTCTCGGACTGGAGGGTTCTCGCCGACCTCGCTCTGCCTCTCACGATCCTTTCCTCTTCCCAGTTCCGCCAAAGCCACGGCATCACCCACCCTCGACAGGATTCGGACCGCCACTTCCTCGGCCTTCCCTGCCGCCGGCCGGAAACAGGCCAGCGGCGAATAGATGACGTACGTCTTGATGACGACCTCCGCCGCGTCATTTCCGTTCGAAGTGATGAACACGGAGATGCGGACTTGGCCGAAGAAGGAATAGGGGGAACAGAACGGGCCCTTTAGAGAGTAGTGAGCTTCCACTATCCCTAGTTCGCGATCGCTGCGGTCGGTTTCGGCCCCGACGGCCTTGATGGCGCCCAGGAAGTACGAGAACAGGTCGCTGGCGCTGGCGGGATAGGCTCTGCTGTCTTGATACGTTTCAGTCGTGTTCATCGATGAGCCGTCTCCGCCGCGATGGCCATCATGGGCACCCGCATCTCCTCCGTTGCGAATGGCTGTTTCGCCCCAGGCCCCCGATCGTCGGTTCGGGTGCGGCGCCATCGTGACGGGCCTTCGCCGCCGAGATGAAGCGGTCGAAGACGGCCAGCGCGTCCAGCGGGCCCGGGCCGCCTTCGGGGTGGTACTGCACCGTCTCGATCGGCAGAGTGCGGTGGCGCAGCCCTTCGACCGATCCGTCGTTGAGGTCGATCTGGCTGACCACGAAGCCGCTGCTCTCCGGCAGTGTGTCGCCGATGACCGTGACCTCGTGATTCTGGGCCGTGACCTGGACGAGGCCCGTGTCGAGATCCTTCACCGGGTGGTTCGCGGCGTGGTGGCCGAACGGCAGCCGGCGCGTGCCCGCTCCGGCGGCCCGCCCGATGATCTGGTGGCCCAGGCAGATCCCGAGCAGCGGCCGTCCGTCGGCGATCGCCTCGCGGGCAAGCGCCACAGGGCCGTCCAGCCGGGCCGGATCGCCCGGACCCGGCGAGAAGACGACGCCGTCCACCTCGGGCGCGAGCGCCTGTTCGGCCGCGGCGGTGTGAGGCAGGATCCGGACCCGTGCCCCGCGCCGGCGCAGGGCACGCACGATGTTCATCTTGAGGCCGAAGTCCAGGATCGCTACCAGCGGGCCGCCCTCGGATGGCTCACCTTCGTCGCGCGGCTCGATCGGCGAGACCTCCGCGACGAAGTCCTGGTCCTCCCATCGGGGCACGGCTCGGGCGAGGGCGCGGGCCTCGTCGAGGCCGGTTTCGCCGGGCGCGGTCACGATCGCCCGCTGGCACCCGTTCGCGCGGAGGTGTCGGGCCAGGGCTCGGGTGTCCACGCCGGCGATGGCCGGGATGCCCGCCTCGCGCAGCATGGTGGCCAGCTGGCGGGCGTCGTCGAGCACGGCCGCGGTGGCGTTGGCGACGACCAGGCCGCGCAGCCAGGGCCGCTCGGACTGGTCGTCCGCGTGCAGCCGGCCGTAGTTGCCGATGAGCGGGTAGGTCATGACCACGAGTTGGCCCGCGTACGAGGGATCGGTGGCGATCTCCTGGTAGCCGGTCTGGCTGGTATTCACGACCAGGTCGCCCTGACCCGCGCAGTGGGCGCCGAAGGCAATGCCGGGGAAGACCCGCCCGTCCTCCAGGGCGAGCAGGGCCGGACCCACGTCGCCGATCCGCGGATCCACGACCGAGCTGGGCCGTGGAAACGGCGGCTGCTTCAGTGGGTGCGGCGGCGTCATACGAAAAAGCCACCGGCCTCGTGGGCTCGGTGGTTCAAGTTGCGGGTGCGCATGGACTCCTCCCCGGCCTCTCTGGACCGGTACGCCGGCCTCGCGCGACCGATCGGCGGTCGCGACGGACCGGGAGCCGGCCTCACTGAGCCGGCTAGAAAGGCTGGCCGTAGGTTAGCACGCTACGGTGGGAGAGCATTGGATAGGGTTCGCTAGGCCTGGATGGTGAACCGCCCCTCCAACACGTTTGCAGGTTGAGAACCGGCTTTCAGGTTGGGTTGTTGGCCTCCGACCCATACCTTGAACTCGCCCGGTTCCAGCACCCATTTCCCGTCTTCGTCGGCAAAGGACATCTGCTCGGCAGTGAGACTGAACTTGACGGTCTGCCTTGCACCGGGCGCCAGGCTGATGCGTGAGAAGCCCTGCAATTGGAGTTGGGGCACGGGCAGCGAGGCCTCGACGTCCTTCAGATAGAGCTGCACCACCTCATCGCCCGGGAGCTGGCCGGTGTTCTCGATCTCCACCTGCACGGAGACGGGTTCACCGGATCTCCCTGTCTCTGGGACGACTTGCAGGTTGCGGTAGGCGAACGTGGTGTAACTCAGTCCAAAACCGAACGTATAGAGTGGTTGGCCGGTGAAGTAGCGATAGGTGCGATTCTCCATGCTGTAGTTGTCGAAGGCCGGCAGATCCGAGATGGATTGATAGAAAGTGACGGGCAACCGGCCGCCCGGATTGGTGAGGCCAAAGAGCGCCTCGGCCACCGCCGTACCGCCGGCCTGTCCCGGGTACCAGGCTTCGAGGATGGCGGGGATGTGTTTGCTGGCCCAGTTGATGGATAGAGCGCTGCCGTTTATCAAGACCATGATGACGGGCTTTCCGGTCGCGTAGATGGCTTCCAACAGCTCTTCCTGGACCTGTGTCAGATCCAGATCTGTGCGGTCGCCCAGGCTGACCACGCCCGCCGGATTGCCTTCTTGCTGGCCTGCTTCGCCTTCCAGCTGCTGCGAGAGGCCGACCACGACCACAGCCACCTGTGAGGACTTGGCTGCCTGCACGGCCTCGTTGAATCCATCATGCGAACTATCCAGGATGTCGCTCCCGCGGGCGTAGTTGACTCTGGTGTCCGGGGGTACCAGCGCGCGGATCCCTGCCAACACGGAGACTGGCGCGGCAGGCGAGCCGAGGTAGTTGCCGCTCAGCACCAGGGTATCGTCGGCGTTTGGACCGATGACGGCGATAGATGCGATCTTGCCTTTGTCCAGGGGCAACAGGTTGCCTTCGTTCTTGAGCAAGACCAGCGACTGGCGGGCCACTTCCAGTGCCATCTCTCGGTGCTCCGGAGAATCGACAACGCTGAAGGGGATCTGCGCGTAGGACACCTGATTGTCGGGATCGAACATCCCCAGGCGGAAGCGCGCCATGAACAATCGTTTCACGGAACGATTGATGTCGTCCTCTGTCACCAGGCCCTGCTGGATCGCCGTCGACAGGCGCCCGTAGTCGCAGGGCAGGTTGTAGGTGCAGCCGCACTCCAGATCGCAGCCGGCCTTCACGGCCATGGCCACGGCTTCGGCTTCCGACTTCGCCAGTCTGTGGTTGGTGAAGATATCGTCAACGGCCCCGCAATCGGCGACCACGTAGCCGTCAAACCCCCACTCGCCGCGAAGAATCTTCTGCAGCAGGGTGGGGCTGGCACAGCAGGCCTCGCCGTTCACCTCGTTGTAGGCGCCCATGATCGAATACGCCTTCGCTTCGGTGATGCAGGCCCGGAAGGCGGGCAGATAGGTCATCCGCAGGTCACGCTGGGAGACGACGGCATTGAAGTAGTGGCGTTGGTCGTCTGGCCCGCTGTAAGCGGCGAAATGCTTGGCGGTGGCGACGGTCTTCAGGTAGCGCGGATCATCGCCCTGCAGTCCTCGGATGAAGTTGACCGCCAGCCGGGATGTCAGGTAGGGGTCTTCGCCGTAGGTCTCCTGGCCGCGTCCCCAGCGGGAGTCGCGGAAGATGTTGATGTTGGGACAGAAGAAGGTCAGGCCCGTATACAGGTCGCGCACTCCGGCACGGACGGCTTCGTGGTGTTTGGCGCGGCCCTCATCGGAAGTGACTTTGGCCATGCTGAGGATCAGATCGGGGTTCCAGGTGCTGGCCATGCCGATGACCTGCGGGAAGACGGTGGCAAGGCCGGCACGCGCGACGCCGTGCCCGGCTTCGTTCCACCAGTTGTACTGGGGGATGCCCAAGCGCTCGATGGCCGGCGCCACGCTGCCCATTTGCGAGATCTTCTCGTCGATGGTCATGCGGCCGACCAGATCGTTCACCCGTTCCTCGAAGGGGCGGGTAGGGTCACGGTAGATCGGAGGGCCACTGGGCGTGGGGCCGGTCGGCAGGCTTGGCGTGGGAACACTCTTGTCGCAGCTCGCCAAGGCCAATCCAACGCCGGCGACGAGAGCAGCCTTCAAGAAGTCACGGCGAGAGAGCGATTTCGATTCCTCATCTTGTTCCACAGCCGTCTCCTGTGAACCCACTCAGTACGAGAAGAGCGTTCGATCGCTAGTCGCCAAGCCAAGGCGGCGCTCCCGCCACCGGCGTCATACGAAAAAGCCACCGGCCTCGCAGGCTCGGTGGTTCTCTTGACAGGCGACCATGGACCTCCTCCCCGGCCTCCTTGAACCAGTGCGCCGGCCCCCCAGGACCGTCCGCAAAGGTTGGCCGTAGGTTAGCACGACGAGGAGTACGGGGAGCCGGGCAAGCCGCAGGTGAGCCCTCGTCGCTATCCTCACGCCACTCCATGTTGGTCGGCGAGAGACCACGCCGCACACATGCGTGAGTTCGCCGCGGGCGGCGACTTCCGCGACTGGCCGCAGATCGAGGCCTGGGCCGACGGTATCGCCGGCGAGTTGCGCCCGGCGGCCGGTGGCCGGATCTTTCAGGACTCTTTCAGCACGAGATGACTACCGTGGCACCACTTCCACCACGAACATCACCCAGAAGACACCAGTGACGGGGTGCCTTCTCCAGATCAAGCGGCCCGGGTCCCCCCTCCCCGGGCCGCTTGTCTTGTCCGGGGCAAAGTCCGAGTGAACTCGACGCCCGATGCCGGCGCAACTCGCCGCACGGGATCGCCCGAGGTCGCCAGGCAGCCCGACAGCCCCGGCCGTTCGCCGCGCACCTTGTCACTACCTCCCCCGTGGGCTAGTGTCACAACCTAGTCCTCACGAGGGGGAAAGGCATGAAAAGAGCTCGTTTCGGACTCGCGGCCGTTCTGTTGGTCGGCATGCTTGCCGGATGTTCTCCGGGCTCGGCATCGCCGACTCCGGGCGCAACGCCCACTCCCACGCCTGAGCCTACGGCGACGCCCACGCCTACGCCCACTCCCACGCCCACGCCTGCACCAACCGCTCCGCCCATCCCGGGGTCGGTCAAGTTGACCGATGGAAGCCTGGTTTGCCCAGCCGACTGGGATCCGTGCTTCAGCTACAAGGTGACCTGGGAGCAGGCCGACCCGACGGGCGTCACGATCAAGATCTACGCCGTCAAGGACTGCCTGAACCCATCGGTCGACCCCGACCTGCCGCGGACGTGCGTGATACCCGGCATGATCCTGCCGACTGCCTCCCTGGCCCTGCTGGGGAGCGTGCCCGCGGCGACGGGAGTCTTCCAGTTCAATCTGCGCGACGGTGAGACATACGGGTACGGTTGGTTCCCGAACGGCGACTACGCGTACGCGATCGTCGTGGCGGCGGTAAACGCCTACGGCTCCTCGCTGTGGGTCATAGCCGGCAGCAGCGACAAATGCGACCACTGCATATTGTGAGCGTGCATTCCTAGAGCTCAACGGGCCGCGGTCGTGCCGCACGTCGCATCGCCGGAGGTCGCCGCAACAGGTTTCATCGCTGGCTGTGGAAAGCCAACTGCCCCTCCCCGGAGCCGGAGAGGGGCAGTTTCACGCTCAAGATCTGGTGAGCCCGCAGGGATTCGAACCCTGAACCTAGGGATTAAGAGTCCCCCGCTCTACCGTTGAGCTACGGGCCCACGGCCGCGAAGGATACAGCAACCGGCGCCTTGGGGCCGACCACCCTCCGTGAGGCCTCGACCTCCCGACAAACCGCTGGGTAGAACGGGCCAGTCTGCGCGGGGACTGTAGGCGGCTTCAGTCGGTCCTCTCTCAACGGCTACCATGAGTGCCTGCGATCTGAGGCCACGGCAGAAGGCCGGAGGTCCGTCGCGCTGCCGGCGGCGGTGCGTGGTTCATAGCTTGGTGGATCAGGATCTCCAGCTGCTCGAACAGCTGGAGGCGGGCATAGCGATGATGGACGCGGCGGGGATCGTCGTGCGCTGGAATGCCCATGCCGAGCGAATCCTCGGACGCGCGGCCGGCGACGCGTTGGGGCGTCGATGGACGGAGATCGTGAGCGTCGTTCGCGGCGACGACATCACCGGCCACAAGGTCCGCGTCGCCGCCGCCCGCCCGGGAGGCTGGCGCGGCCTGACGAATCTCCGCGTCGGCAAGGACACGGACGTGTGGGTGCGGGCCCACGTCCTCAGTTTCCTGGTCTCGCCGGGGGACGAGAAGCCCGCCCTCGTGGTCATCTTCTGGCCGCACAAGGGACCCGATGCGACGGCGATCCACGATGACCGTCGCCAGCCGGCCGGCATGATCGGGATGAGCCGGGCCGTCTCGCTGAGCGCCGATGCCGAATCGGCCGCCCTTGCGCTCGGCTCTCTTGCGGCGGCGACGGCCCGCGCCCGTTCCAGGCAAGGGGTGGCGGCCGCGTCCATCGAGAGTCTATGCGCGGCGACGGCGGCCGATGCTGCCGTCATCGTCACATGGGCCGAAAGCGGGCAGACCGTCGAAGCCAGCCGTGGCCTCAGCGAGGATCTGCTCGACATCATTCGGACCGCGAGCATCCCGCCCCTGGGAACGGCCCTCGACCAGCGGGGCGAGATCGTTGCCATCGAGACCCTGGGGTCGTTCCTGGGAGGCGAGGAGGCGGCCCAGGTCATCGCCCGCCAGGGCTGGGCGACCGGCTTCATCGCAGGTCTGCGGGCCCACGACGAATCGATCGGCTTCCTTGCCCTTGGCTCGCGCCTACCGGCCTGGACGCGTCCGATAGATGAGGTCATCTTCCAGGTTGCGGCCCTGATCGCAAACGCCCTCGAGAACGCCCGTCTGACGGAGCGTCTCGAACACGGCCTCGCCCAGGAGCGACGGCTGACCACTCAGCTCGAAACGCTGATGGGCCTGACCCTTCTCCCGCCGGACGAGATATCCGAGGAAGCGATAGCCGAGCTGCTGCTGGAACGGGTCGTCGCCGCTCTCGGAGCAGACGGCGGCTTCGTGGCTCGCGAAACAGCCGGTCGCCTCAACGTCGTTGCGTCGTTCCACATGCCGGCCGACATAGAGGCGGTGGCCGAGTCCCGGCCCGCAAGCTCGTTCCACTTCTGGAGACGGCTGCTGACGAATCCGGGCGGCGGCGCATACCACGAACGACTAGCCAAGGCCGTGTCAAGCAAGCTGGTTCTCCAGCCAATGAGCGATCGCGGCGTGACGTCACGCGCGGTCTTCCCGATCCGGGAAGGCAACCGCATCCTGGGCGCGTTCTGCTGCTACTTCTCGGATCCGGGCGAGGCCACGGACGTCGACGAGCGCAACGTGGAGGCCGTGGGGCGGATCATCTCGATCGCATACGCCAACGTCCGGATGCGTGAGGGGCTGGCGGAGGCCGCCGAGCACGAGCGCCGGCTCACAGCCGAGCTGAGGGCTCTCCAGGAGCTGACGCTGCGCGGGGCGTCCACGGACGATCTCGGGCGACTCGCGCAGGAGACGATCGAGGCGGTAGTCGTCGCCACCGGCGCCTCGGGCGGGGGCTACATCCTGGTCGATCCATCCTCGGAGAAGGTCGATCCCATCACCTGGGTCGGCCGGCCGAGTGGGAGCTGGACGGCGTTCAACGAGTCGCCGCAGATACCCGCCGATTGGCCGCTCTTCAGCCAGCTCAGGACTGGCCCGGAGATCTGGCTGTCGCGGCAGGATCACTCCGACGGGACTGCCACGAGGGTCGCCGCACAGGCCGTTCTGGCCCTCCGCGTGGACGACAGGCTCGCGGGCGTCCTCCACCTGGAATGGGCCGACCAGCCTCGGGGCGAGCAGTTCGATCGCCACTTCCTGGAGCCAATCGCTCGGATATGCAGCATCTCGCTCGCCAATTTCCGGCTGCGCGCTGAGTTGTTGCACCGGGCCACGGCCCAGCGGGCCCTGGGCCATCGCCTGGACACCCTGGATGAGCTGACGCGGATAGGCGAGGAAGCCAGCTCGTTCGAGGAGCTGGCCCACCGGACGGTCAGCCTGGTTCGGGAGGCGCTCGACGCCAGCGGCGTATGCTACCTGCTCATAGATCCAGCGCATCGCTTCGAGACCCACGCCGTCTCGGGCGAGACGGGTACCTTCGGTCTGTGGCTCACGGGCATCCCGGCGAGGGACTCTCCGGGCGGGAGCCTGCTCCTCTCGGGCGCGAGTGCCGTCCTCGGCGACTTCGTCCCCGGTCAGGTGGACGAGAGAGCCCTGCCCCTGGCTGCGGCCACCGGCTTCCGGTCGTTCGGCGCTATCCCGATCCACACAGGCGAGGAGCTCGCGGGCGCCCTGCTGTGCTTCTTCAGGCAAGGGGTGGCTTCGCTCCCGCTGGATGAGGCCGCCCTGGATTCGGTCGCCCGGATCACCGGCATCGCCCTGGCCAACTTCCGGTTGCGCGAGCGGCTCGTCTCGTCCGAGGAGCGCTACCGAACCCTGTTCGAGGAATCGCCCGACGCGCTCCTCGTGTCCGCGCTGGACGGGACCGTCCTCGACGCCAACGAGGCCGCCGTCCGCCTCTATCGCGTCAACCGCGGTGAAGTGCTGGGCCGGTACATCGGTCAGTTCATCACCGCCGACGAGCGGGAGATGGCTCGGCGGCGCCAGATCGTGTGGACCCAGGGGCGCGGCACGTTCCAAGACCGCGGACGGCGACCGGACGATTCCGAGTTCCCCGTGGAGATCGAGGTGCGGGTCGTGGAACTGGGCGGCCAGCGCCGTTTTCTCCATCTCGTTCACGACCTGTCGGACCAGGAACAGCTTCAGCGGGAGCTGCTTCAGGCCCAGAAGATGGAGGCCCTCGGTCAGCTCGTCTCCGGAGTCGCCCACGAACTGAACAACCCGCTGGCCGCGATCATCGCCTTCAGCCAGCTGCTGCGCAGCGACGAGCGTCTCCCGGATGACATGAGGCACGACGCGGGGCTTCTGGTCCAGGAGGCCGATCGAACCCGCCGTATCGTCCAGAACCTTCTCGACTTCGCCAGAGCTCGTCCGCCGGAGCGGCGGCCGACCAGCGTCAGCACTCTCGTCCAGAGCGTCCTCGAGCTCCAGTCGTATGCGTTGAACGCGAACCGGATCCAGGTCAAGGTCAAGATCCCAGACACGTTGCCGGAAGTGGATCTCGACCGGGCGCAGCTTCAGCAGGTGCTGCTGAACCTGACGATCAATG
>JBEKPL010000026.1:0-28844 GCA_049520815.1 Candidatus Limnocylindrales bacterium | reverse complement strand
GCTGACGGGTCGGCGGGTGGCGCCGCCTAAGAATATGCGTCGATGCAACGCCTCGAAACCGGGTTCAGCGGGTACTCTGGGGCGGATATGTGAGGTCGAAGGGATGCCCCCGAACGCACTGGAAGACCCACGCATCTGAATGGCCGAACGCATGCCCGAACTCGCTCGCGCCAGCGGCGGACGACCAGCGGCGGACGACCAGCGGCCCGCCCGGGCCGCCTGACCCAGCTCAGGCCCTCCGGGCCCCCTGGGTGTCGCGACGGTCCAGCCTGCGAGTCTGCAGGCCTATCCGCAGAAGCGCGAGACGGCATCGAAGAGGACGGGCAATCCCCACCGCAGGGCCTCGACGCTGACACGCTCGTCGTCGCCGTGGAGCAGCGCCAGGAAGCTGTCGTCGCTGCCCATCCGGAGCGGCGAGAAGCCGTAAGTCGGGACGCCGATCCGGGCCAGATGCTTGGCGTCCGTCGCGAACGGGGCGAGGAAGGGGAGCGGCACCCCGTCGGGATCGTGGTCGCGAACGACCTGCTCGAGGAGCGGATAGAGCGGACCGTCGAGTTGGGCCTGGACGGGAGGCCCAACCTGCTCGCACTCGATCTCGATGCGGGCCCACAGCTCCTCGCCGACGCGGCGGCGGAGTTCGGCTCGCATCGCTGCCTCGTCGGTGCCGGGCAGCGTCCGGCAATCGATCTCCACATAAGCCGTGCCGGGGATGACGTTGTACTTCACGCCCGACTGGATGATCCCCACGGATACCGTGTCGTGGGTGACGGCCGAGATGGTCCGTGCCAGAACCGGGTCGCATAGCTCGCGGAGCGTGGCCCCGATCGCGCCGGGCTCCGGAGCGCCCGGGCCGCTCGCCGAGGAGAGAAGCGTCTTCACGGCCCCGGCCGCGCGGACGGTCAGATGCGGGATGGCCCGGGCTATCGCGACGCTCATCGCCTCGGTCATCCGGGCCGGCCCGGGATCCCCGAGCTGGGTCACGATTCGCGCGGCCAGGAACGCGGCGTTGTCCGGAGTGGGCACGGACCCGTGGCCCCAGCGTCCCTTGACGTGGAGTTTATAGACGACGTACCCCTTCTCCGCCACCTGGATCGGGTAGAACCGGACCCCGCCGTAGGTCATCGAGATGCTGCCGGCCTCGTTCAGGGCCGCGGCCGCGCGGATCCAGTCCGGGCGCTCATTGACCAGCCAGTTGGCGCCGTGCCAGCCGCCGGCCTCTTCGTCGGCGGCGGAGCAGAAGATGACGTCGCGGCGCAGGCCGGGGACCGGATCCGTGGCCGGGTTGCGGCCGGCCTCGCGCGCGGCCCGGGCGAGGCGGCGCATGACCTGCACCTCCATTGCCACCATCGACTTCATGTCCAGGGCGCCGCGTCCCCAGACGTAGCCATCCGCCAGCTCCCCGCCGAACGGGTCGTGGGTCCAGCCGGCCGGCTCGGCGGGCACGACGTCCAGGTGCGAGAGAAGCAGCAACGGGTCGCCGCCACTGCCATCGCCGTGGACGCGGCAGACGATCGAGCCGCGGCCGGGGAATGGCTCCACGACCGTGGGGGCGAGGCCTGTGTCGGTGAGGGCTTGCTCGAGGAATCGGGCAGCGAGGATCTCGTCGCCGGGTGGGTTGACGCTCTTGATCCGACTGAGCGAGCGAAGCAGCTCGACCAGCTCGGTCAGCTCTCGGTTGGAGAGGTCCATGGTCGCCACCGCGTGCGCGGAGCCGGCGTCCCAGCCTACCGGGTCGCCCGTGCCAGCTGCTCGGCCAGGCGATCGCCCGTGGTGACCGCGCCCTTGGATGCCGAGGAGACCATCGCCGCGTACTTGGCCATGACCCCGCTCTTGTAGCGCGGGGCCGGCGGGGTCCAGCGGGCCCGTCGGGCCGCGAGCACGTCCGGGGCCACGTTGAGGTCCAGGGCGTGGCGATCGACGTCGATCACGATCTCGTCGCCATCCTCCACCAGCGCGATCGGGCCGCCCAGCGCCGCCTCCGGCGCCACGTGGCCGATCATCAACCCGTGAGTGCCGCCGGAGAAGCGGCCGTCGGTGAGCAGGGCGACGTAGTCGCCCATGCCCTCACCGGATAGGGCCGCAGTTACTGACAGCATTTCCTGCATGCCGGGCCCGCCGACCGGTCCTTCGTACCGGATCACGATCACGTCTTCCTTGTTGATCTTCTGGCTGCGGACGGCGTCGTAGCAGGCGTTCTCGGTGTCGAAGACTCGGGCCGGGCCCTTGTGGAAGCGACGCTCGTGGCCGGCGAGCTTGATGACGCAGCCGTCCGGGGCCAAGGTGCCGTGCAGGATCGTCAGGCCGCCGGTCGCGCTGAGGGGCTTCTCGATCGGCAGGACCACTTTCTGGCCCGCCGTCTCGACCGCCGCCGCCGCGGCCGTGGCGATCGTGCCGCCGTCGACGTTCGGCGTCGAGCCGTCGATCAGGCCCTTCTTGAGCAGCTCGCGCGTCACCAGGGAGAGGCCGCCCGCGTCGAACAGGTCGGCTGCCGCGAATCGACCGCCGGGCACCAGGTCGCCCACGATCGGCGTCCGGTCGGCGATCTCGCCGAAGACGTCGATGTCGAGCGGGGGCAGGCCGTACTCGTGGGCGATGGCGATCAGGTGCAGGACCGCGTTGGTGGAGCCGCCGGTCGCGGCGACGCAGGCGATCGCGTTCTCGATCGACTTGCGGGTGACGAACTCCTTGGGCCGGACGTCGCGCCGGATCAGGTCCATGACGATCTCACCGCAGCGATGCGCGGCTTTGTCCTTGTCCGGGTGCTCGGCCGGGATGCCGTTGAGGCCCGCCGGCGAGAGGCCCAGGATCTCCAGCACCATCGACATCGTGTTGGCCGTGTACTGCCCGCCGCAGGCGCCCGCGCCGGGGCAGCTGACCGACTCGATCTCGTACAGCTCCTCGGCCGACATCTTGCCGGCCCGGTAGGCGCCGATCGCCTCGAAGATCGTGACGATCGTGGCGTCGCGCTTGCCCTTGTACACGCCGGGGTAGATCGTGCCGTTGTAGAGGATGACGCCGGGGCGATCGAGGCGGCCCAGGGCGATGATCGCCCCCGGGATCGTCTTGTCGCAGCCAACCAGGCAGACCAGGCCGTCGAGCAGATGGCCGCGCGTGCACAGCTCGATCGAATCGGCGATCACCTCGCGGCTGATGAGCGAGGCCTTCATGCCCTCGGTGCCCATGGACGTCCCGTCCGAGACGGAGATCGTGCTGAACTCCATCGGGGTCCCGCCCGCCGCGCGAATGCCCGCCTTGACGTGCTCGGCCAGCCGGCGCTGGTTGTAGTTGCACGGCATCGTCTCGATCCAGGTCGTGGCCACGCCGATGAGCGGCCGGGCCAGGTCGGCGTCGTTGAAGCCGATCGCCTTGAGCATGCCGCGCGCCGCGGCCCGATCGGGGCCGTCGGTCAGGGCGGCGCTGTGGCGCTTGGCCGGATCGCTGGGCAGGTCGTATGGCAAGGGACGGTCCGGCATGTCGGCTCTCCGCTGGCTGAGGTGCGATCTCGGGTTCTGGGGACGGCGCAGGTGCGTCGTTGCCAGTTTAGATGCTGAACTTCAAGCCGGGCGGGTCGTGAGTGGGCTACCGGTGGCCGAGGGCCCTGCCCAGGAGGCTGTCGGGGTTGAAGGAAGGAGCGCCGGGATGGACATCGGCCAGGAGCGTTCGGCGCTGGCCATCCGATCCGGTTGCCGTCAGGGTCACCCACCAGTCCGGAGTGGGGTTCGGGAGTGTGGCCAGGTCGAGACGCTCTCCGGGAGAGATGGCCAGCGAGGGATGTGTTGCCCCGGGGTCCGGGGTGATGGCCGCCCCTTGCCTGGCCGTGGGCCAGAACTCGATCTGGGCATCGTGCCAGGCCGCCGGATCGAGCCCCGAGACGTTGACGTACCAGTTCGAAGTGCCCTGCAGGTTGTCATACCAGCGGAACTGCATCCCGGAGGAGAGGGCGGCGGGTGGATTGGCGTGAGGAATCGTGGCCGGGTCGAAGACCCACACCCGCAGCCCCGGCAGGAACAGGAAGAGCGTCAGCAATAGCGCCGCCTGGGCGACGCCACGCTTGCTGGCCGGATCGTCGATTGGGCCCTGGAACCGCCAGACGCCCAGGACGAACGCGACCGGGACGCCGAGCAGTCCGATGACCGTGAGAGGGTCGAGCGCGACCGGCGCGAGAAGAGCGACGAGGGCCAGCGGGGCCACGCCTATGGCTGCCCACACTGGCCTGATGGCCGATTCTGCCCGCCGCGATTGGAAGGCCACGCGAGGCGTGCTCCGCCTGGCCGCCATGAAGACGGCCACCCAGACCGCGGCGAGGTCCTGCTGGTCCCGCCATTCGACGGTCTCGGGCATGTAGACATGGAGCCCCGCTCCAAGCGCCATCGTCGTAAGGAAGCGGGAGATCAACGGCGTGAGGAGAACGACCAAGGCGCCGCCGGCCAACGCCACTCCTCCGGTGAGGACGGCCCGGTATCCACCAGTGCGCATCCCATCCAGGAGCCTTCGCCGCGTGAGCTGTGCCTTGCTCGCCGCCTCCGCCAGGACCTCCGGCGGCCCAAGGCGAGCCGTTGCCTCGGTCGCGGCCGCAACCGGGTCGAGGCCGGCGCCCACGAGTTCCTCCGCGCAGTCCTGCAGGTGATCGCCGATCTCGATGCGCACGCCAGTTCGATGGGACGCGCTCAGGCGGAGGCCGGCATCCACGCGAGAGACGTAGTTTCGGATGAGGGATTGAGCGGCGTCGGCGGCGAGCTCCGCGGCGGCGGGATCGGCACTGGGCGCCGTGGTTGCGGCGCTCGCCCTCGTCGCCTCGATCCCCGGGGTCAGGATGGGATCCTGCTCTTGCCGATGGGCAACGACAGGCCAGCCTCGGCCCGCCGCCAGCTCGACGCCCCGGGCGGCGACGCGGTAGACACGCCGTGTCGGCTCGACCTCCCGCCATTCGCCGCGGATGACGCGCTCCGCCTCGAGGCGGTAGAGGATCGGATAGAGGCTGGCTTCGCTCAGCTCTTCGCGCGCGCCGTGGATCGGACCCAGCCACTTCCACAGCTCGTGGCCGGAACGGTCGTGCTCGCGCAGCGCCCCGATGATCGCCCGGGTGACTCTTTCGTCCATGAATCTCTCGAGTCGACCTCCTAGCTGGCCTGGACGGCAGGTTCGAGCTCCGGCGCGGCGCCGTCGCCCAGCCTCCACACGCGCAGATGCAGCGCCCAGGTCAGGACCAGTCCAACGAGGGCCACCGGCAGCGTTCCCAGAACGTGAAGCAGAACCACGGCAGCCAGGGCGGAGGACGGATCCTGGCCGAGCAGCGTCAGCGCGCTCACGCCCACGAACTCATACGTGCCAACGGAACCGGGCGCCGCAGGAATCGCGGTCGAGAGCGCGATCCAGGACATGGCGAAAGCGGCCTGGATCGGCGTGAGGTGCAGACCCACGGATCCGGCCACGGCGACTATCGCGCCGACGGCGCATGCGTAGGCGGTCAGAGTGGCCCCGACTGCCGTCACGACACCCCTCGGCGAGCGCACCGCCTCCGCACCGAGGACCAGCTGGGCGATCGACTCGCGAACGCTCTTCGGGACGAGCGCCTCAACGGTCTGCGGCCGTCCCGCAACGAGTGTCGCCAGGGCGGCGAGGGCCACCACGGAAGCCAGGGCCAGGGCGATCCAAAGTCCCATGGGAGCCATTGTCGATGCGTTGACGACCGTGAAGCCGAGCCCGGCCGCAACGACCAGGATCGTGAGGCCATCGATCAGGCGCTCAGTGGCGACGGAGCCGAGCGTTGCGAGACGCGGCAGCCGCAACGCCGTGGCCGCCAGGTAGGCCCGGGCCACGTCACCCAGCCGCATCGGCAACAGCGTGTTGGCGAAGTACCCGATGCACGTATAGGCGAACGCGCGGTCGTAGCCCACCTTCCCCAGAGGGGACAGCAGGAAGCGCCACCGCCACGCCCGAACGCCGATCTCCAGCCAGGCGAAGCCGACGGCCAGGCCCAGGCCAAGTGGCGCCGCTCGACCCAAAGCCGCGCCGGCGGCCGGCAGATCCACGCGGCTCAACGTTGCCCAGGCGAAGATGGCGCTGACGGCGATGCCGATGGCTGCGCGGGCCGCCTTCATCCGTCGACGATCCCCAGGGCCATCACTCGGCCGCGTGTCCGGTGCGCGCCGGTCGGCCTTCGTCGCCCGAAGTTGCGGCCGGTGTGGCCGGTGTGGCCGGTGCGGACAGGAGTCCCGTCTTCTCGAACCAGCGGACCGTCTGCTCGAGGCCTCGGTCCAGGGTCACCTGCGGCGACCAGCGCAGCATGTGGCGGATCTTCTCGATGTTGACGACCCGGCGGCGGATGTTGTCGATGTCGCGCCGGTCGATGTGTTCGACGGCCACCGCGCAGCCGGACGCCCGCCCGATAGCCGCGGCGAGATCGTTGACGGACGTTTCGACGCCCGTGCCAACGTTGAACACCTCGCCTTCGGCTCGAGGATGCGTGGCTGCCAGAAGGGTCGCGTCGACGGCATCCTCGACGAAGGTGAAGTCGCGAGTCTGACCGCCATCGCCGTGTATCGAGAGAGCCTTGCCCGCATTGGCGGCGATCAGGAACTTGGAGACGACGCCGCAGTACGGGTTCTCTGGACGCTGGTACGGTCCGTACACGTTCGAGTACCGAACCACCGAGACGGGCAGGCCATAGCTCTCGTAGAACGCTACGCAGTAGTGCTCGCCGGCGAGCTTGCTGACGGCATAGGGCGTGAGCGGGACGAGCCGGTCGTCCTCGTTGATCGGTATGGACCGCGGGTTGCCGTAGACAGAGGCGGACGACGTGTACACGACCCGCTCGAGTTTCGAATCCCGGGCTGCCATCAGGACGTTGAGTGTCCCCCCGATGTTCGTCGCGAAATCGTCTCGCGGGTTGGCCGTGGAGGCGATGATGTTGCGGGCGGCCAGATGGAAGACGACGGTGTGCCGCTTGACGAGGTCGCTGACGAGCGCCTCGTCGGTGACCGTCCCCTCGATGAACTCGGCCCCGGTGGGGATCGCGTCGAGCCGGCCCGTGAAGAGATCGTCGAGGACGGTGACCCGCGCCCCAGCTTCGATCAGCCGGCGAACGAGTGCGGACCCTACGAAGCCGGCGCCCCCGGTCACGAGAACGCGTCGGCCTCCGAACGCACGATCGAGCATCATCAGTGTTTGACCCCCAGTCGAAGCAGGAGAGCCGGCCGGAAGAGACGCCACCAGTCGCGCACGCCGCGCATCTTGGTGAAGCCCTGCCCATGGTATCGGACCGTGACCGGGTGCTCGACTACCCGATAGTGGCCCCTTATGGTCCGGTACAGGATGTAAGGCTCGAGTTCGTAACTGTCGAGCCAGTCCTGGTCTAGGTCGATCGAGGGGTCGTCCAAGATCGACGCACGGAAGACACGGAACCCGTTCGTGGCGTCCGTGATCCGGTGGAAGACCAGCCCGCTGAACACGAGCGAGTAGAAGCGAGTACCGACGTTGCGGCCGCCGGTAGCTCCGACGACATGTCCGCCTCGCATCCAGCGCGAGCCCTGCACATAGTCGAGATCCCGCTCGAGGGCCACGTCGAGCGCTCCGACCAGGTCCGACGGCTCGTGCTGGTCGTCACCGGAAAGGAGGGCGAGGTATGGCCGACCGCGCTCGCGACCGCATCGGAAGCCGGTCCGAATCGCCGCTCCGACGCCGCTCGGATGCTCGTGACGCAGAACCACGGCCGCGCCGTGGGCGCGCGCTTCGTCGCCAGTTGCGTCCGTCGAACCGTCGTCCACGACGATCGCCTCGAAGCGCCCGTCGGCCGGCCACTTGTCCAGTACCCCGCCGATCTTGCCAGCTTCGTTGAGGGCCGGGATGATGACTGCGACCAGAGGCCCCGGTGGCGCTTCAGCTGCACCGGGTTGGCTCGCCGCGTCGGAGCCGGGGGTCTCCTCACGTCTTGGCCGTGGCGCGATGTCGGAACCCCCTGGCTGGATCACGCAGCCACTATGCCGAACGGGATTCGTTGGGCTACGAGACGATGGTACCGGTGAGCCTCCCATTCGGCCAACGGTCGGGGTTTCGTGGGCTACCGGTGCCCTCCCGATGTGGCTGGCCTCACCCGTGGTGGCCCTTCACACACCCGCCCCGGCGTCGGTCGCCATCGCTCCGCTGGCCTGGCCGGTGGCGACCGGCGCCCCCGAACCTACATTCGGGGATGGGTCAGCGCGCCGCGATACCTTCTCGGGAGTCGACGCGGGCCGGGTGAGCGGCCTCCCAGGCCTCGATGGCCGGAAGCCTCGAGCGGACGTAGCCGATCTCGTCGGTGCCGGCCAGGATCATCGTCCGGGCGAACGGGTCGATCTCGAACAGGAACGACTCGCCGCCGGGCAGCTTGACCTGGCCCGCTTCGAGGTCCACCGTCCATTCGCCGTCGGGGTGGGCGGCGACGAGCGCGACGAGACCCGCGTGGCGCTCGGGCGAAACGACGATGGGCAGCAGCGCGTTCTTCAGCGCGTTGCCCTTGAAGATGTCGGCGAAGCTGGTCGACACGATGGCCCGGATGCCCCACGCCCGCAGCGCCCAGGGGGCGTGCTCGCGCGAGGAGCCGGCGCCGAAGTTGTCGCCGACGAGGAGGATCTGCCGCCCGGCATTGCGCCGTTCGTCGATGAAGGAAGGCGGCTTGCGACGCTTCCCGTCGGGCGTGAAGCGCCAGTCGAAGAAGAGCGCGTCGGCCAGGCCCGCCTTGTCGGTGATCTTGAGGAAGCGGGCCGGGCAGATCTGATCCGTGTCGATGTTGGCGCGCGGGATCGAGATGACACGGCTGGTGGTCTTGGCGAACGGTTCAGGCATGTCAGTGGGCCTCCATGGCCGAGGACCGCCATACGGCCACGGGTTGCGCCGCGACGCTATCGAGCGTGCGCGGGTCGGTGACAACGCCGGTAAGGGCGCTGGCGGCAGCGGTGAGCGGTGAGGCGAGGAAGGTGCGACCGCCCTTGCCCTGGCGCCCCTCGAAGTTGCGGTTCGAGGTGCTGATGCCGTACTGGCCTGGTTCGAGCTGGTCGCCGTTCATCGCGATGCACATCGAGCAGCCCGACTCGCGCCACTCGGCGCCGGCCGCCTGGAAGACCGAATCGAGGCCTTCGCTCTCGGCCTGCCTCTTGACCTGCTGCGATCCGGGAACGACGAGCACGCGAAGTCCCGGCGCAACCCGGCGGCCGCGCAGGACCGAGGCCGCGGCACGCAAGTCCTCGATCCGGCCGTTGGTGCAGGAGCCGATGAAGACGACATCGAGCTTCTGGCCGGCGATCGACCTGCCCGGCTGCAGGCCCATGTAGGCCAGAGCGTGCTCGAGATCGGCGCGGGCTGCCGGCTCGACGTCGGTGAGCGACGGGATCCGGCCGGTCACGGAGATGCCCATGCCGGGGTTGTTGCCGTAGGTCACCATCGGCTCGAGCGCCTCGGCGTCGATGGTGATCGTTCGGTCGTAGGTCGCGCCTTCGTCGGTCGGCAGCGCCCGCCAGCGCGCGACGGCCGCGTCCCAGGCCGCTCCCTGCGGAGCGAACTTGCGACCCTTCAGGTATTCGAACGTGGTCTCGTCCGGGGCGATGAGGCCGGCGCGGGCCCCACCCTCGATCGACATGTTGCAGACCGTCATCCGCTCCTCCATGGAGAGGGCGCGGATGGCTGTGCCGGTGTACTCGAACACATGCCCGGTGCCGCCGCCTATCCCAATGCGGGCGATCAGGGCCAGGATGATGTCCTTGGCGCCGACGCCCGGCCCGAGCAGGCCGTCGATCTGGACCTGGAACGTCTTCGGCTTGCGCTGGAGCAGCGTCTGCGTGGCCAGGACCATCTCGATCTCGCTCGTCCCGATGCCGAACGCCAGCGCCCCGAAGGCGCCGTGCGTGGCCGTGTGGGAGTCGCCGCAGACGATCGTCATGCCCGGCTGCGTGAGCCCGAGCTCCGGCCCGATGACGTGGACGATGCCGCGCGTCGGGCTGCCCTTGCCGTAGAACGGGATCCCGAACTCGCGGCAGTTCTCCTCGATCTGGCGGAGCTGCCTGGCCGCCAGCTCGTCGGCGATGGGCAGGGACGGATCGAGCGTCGGGATCGAGTGGTCAGCCGTGGCGACGGTCTGGCCCGGCTTGCGAACCTTCAGGCCGCGCTCGCGCAGGCCGGTGAACGCCTGCGGGCTGGTGACCTCATGGACGAGGTGCAGGTCGATCGCGAGGATTGCCGGCGCGCCGGGGTCGGACGACACGACGTGTTCGTCCCAGATCTTCTCGAACAGGGTGCGCGGTTTCTCTGCCATGGTTCCACTCGCGATACGACTGCCCCGCCTCACAGCGGACGGGGTCATCGAGGTTACCAGATAGCTGCAATGACGGCCCTTGGCACTGGAACGCGACCATTCGGCGGTGGCGACAGCCCTCGGCGAGCGCACCGCAGCCGCGCCCCGGACCAAGCGGAAGCGAACTCGCGAACGCGCTCCGGAACCGGCGCCTCAACGGCCTGACGCCATCTCGCCAACGAGTGTCGCCAGGGCGGCGAGGGCCACCACGGAAGCCAGGGCCAGGGCGATCCACAGCCGTACCGGCAGTGGCCCGAGGGCGCGCGGGCGCGACTGGGGAGTAACTGACAGGCGAAGGTCTCGGGACATCAGTAGAAGGTACCGGTGAGTGGGGCATAGCCGACCGGGCTAGTATTTGCACCCGTCGCCCATCAAGCGGGCGCCACCTCTGGTCGGGTCTTGCGGCGAAGGGCCAGACACAAGCGCCCCACCCCACAGCGTGCGTGCGGGACTCTCGAAGGAGTTACGGCGAAGGTGCAGAGTGTGAGCCCGGGACTGTTGAAGCGGCGGTTCTTGCCCAGCCCGATCCGCCTGCTCGGCTGGGGTACGGCGGCAGTGGGCCTCTGCTGCCTCGCGTTCGTCACATGGTTTTGGGTGTCCCACGACCTGGCTTCGCATTGGACCTCGACCGACATTCACAACTACATCCTGACGGGCCTGCGGCTCAACGCGGGCCACCCCTTCTACGGTTACGGTCCCGGGGACGAACACATCCTCCTCGCCGACCCCGGAACCGACTATCCAATCTACTCTCCACCGCTGATCGGAGTGCTGTTCAGGCTGGTCGTGCTGCTGCCGGCCAACGGCCTGTACATCTGGTGGTTGACTATGGATTTGCTCGAGATCGCGGCCGTCATCGTGCTGGTGCGGCGCGCGACTCTCATTGCCGGGCTTGTTCTCGTCCCGCTCAGCCTCTCTATCGGATGCGCGATGCAGTACGGGAATGCCGATTGCCTGCTCGTGGCCGGGTTGCTGTTGGCCTGGTGGTGGATGGTCCGAGGTCACGACAACTGGGCGGCGGTGGCAATCAGTGTTCTGGCATCGCTCAAGCTGACGCCCGTCATCTTGGTGTGGTGGCTCGTCGTCACGGGCCGCAGGCGGGCAGCCGCCATCGCAGTCTGCTGCGGAGTCGCACTCGCGATCGTGGCGATGGCCGGTAGCGAGCCGCTCATATTCGTGAAGTTCTACGAGGTTACTACCGCGAACCTGGCCACTTCGTACGGCCTTCAGACGCCATCTGCATGGGCCCGGGCGATCGGGGTCCCGGTCGAGATCGCAGCCTGGATGCCTCGTATGATCCTTCTTGGAGGGGCCGTCCTAATGTGGGTGGCGCGCAAGCGACCGGCCCTCGCGTGGGTCATCGGAGCCCTCCTCATGTGGCTCGGCTCGCCGGTCGCCGACCTGCAAACGCCGGCCCTGGCGCTGGTGGCTCTGGCGCCTCTGGCCTGGCAGATGACCCGAAGCCAGGGGGCGAATCAGTCTGAAGCCGGGGCGGATCGAACCCCAGAGAGGCGCGACCTGGACGCGCTCGCCCCGACTCAGCCCGTCGGTCGTGTAGGGACGCCGGCTCCGAGTGGGCCGGGCGCGCAGGCAACGCCATGACCCAGACGCGGCGGGCCATCCCGGCCTCGCGTTTGGCGGGCTGATCGACGACCCGCCAGTGGCCTAACCTGTTGCCAGCGTCCGCGACGGACGGGCGATCGGAAAGGGGGCAGAAATGGCGACCATCCACGAGCGGGACGACGGGACCAGGACGCCAGCCGGTGGCCGGAGGGTCGCGGCCCCGCCCGCCTGGGGCGAAGGGCTGGCGTACCCGGAATGGATGCAGCAGTTCCTACCGGCGCTCCACGACGGCTTCAACACGATGAACAAGTACGTCGGCGTGCCGGCGCTGCGGGCCGGATTGGGACGCTACATATCGAATCCGTTGACCGGCTATCTGATGATCCTGCAGACCCGCGGCCGCAAGAGCGGCGAACTCCGCGAGGCCCCGCTCGGCTACACCATCGTCGGCGAGCATGTGTACTGCGTGGCCGGGTTCGGACGGCGGGCCCACTGGTTCCAGAACGTCCTGGCGGACCGGAGCGTTCAGGTCATCCTGCCGGGCCGCGCCTTCACGGGGGTTGCCGAGGAGGTCACCGACGCCGATGAACGAAGCCGCGTCCTGCCGCCGCTGCTGCGGAGTATGGGGGTCATCGCCGGGATGGTCGGGATGGGCAATCCCTGGCGCGACACGCCTGAGGAGATCGCCCGAAAATGCGAGGGCATGCCGCTCGTGCGGATCCGCGCCACGGGGATCGCCGCGGGGCCCGAAGATCCGGGTGGCAGGTTCTGGGTAGTGCCGATCGTCGCGAGCGCAGTGCTCGCGGTCGTTATCCTGCGTCGCCGAGGACGCGACAAGAAGTGATCCGAGACGGAGAGGGCCCAACGGCCCAGCCCGAGACCAAGGCGGCTGTCTCCCCGGCACGGGGCTGGCGGCGCCTGCGCGCGGACGCGGCGGTGGGTCGGGTGCGCCGAGGCCGGGAGTCACTGGTCAGGCTGTTCGACCAGGAGAGCGCCGCTAACCGCCGCCTCACGATGCTGCTCGGCCTGATCGTTGGAGGCCTCGTTCTGTCCGACCTCCCCATTCTCTTGTCCACGCTGCCGGCCGGGATCGATTTCGAGATCCCGCTGCGGGCCGCGTCCCACTGGTCGAGCGGTATGCAGGCCTACCCTCCGTCGGCCATGCTCGTCGAGTCCGGACCGAATCTGCCATATCTCTACCCTCCGTTCCTGCTGCCCCTGCTCAGCCCCATCGCGGCGCTGCCGCGCACGGCGGTTACGGATGTCTGGCTCGCCATGTGTCTCCTTTGTGCCATCTGGACCTGCCGGCGACTTGGCATCCCCTGGATTGCGGTGCCGTTCCTTCTCGCCTGGCAGCCGTTCGCCGAAGGTCTGATCACGGGCAACGTCCAGATCTTCAGCTTCGCGGCCTTCGTCGCCCTGCTGTACGTCCCGGGGAACGGTCCGCCCCAGCAGCGGGAGTTCCGTCCACCGCAGGACCTCATGAATGGCATCGCGGCGGCCGGCGTTGGGGTCCTGAAGACGACGCAGCTTCTGCCCGCGCTCTATCTCGCCCGGCGCCGCTTCCGGGCGGCCGCGATGACCGTGGCGGTGCTCGCGGCTGTTGTGCTGGTCATGCTGCCGCTGACCGGGATCGGCATCTACGGCGACTGGCTCGCCCAGCTTCGGCGCGCAACGGATCCCGCGTGGACGATCGGGGGTGTTGCCTTTGGGCGGCGGGTGGGGATTCCGGACATCCTCCCCGTGATCGCCGGGACCGCGATGGCCCTCTCGGTGCGCGGCCGCGATTCCGCGGCGTGGCTGGGGATAGCTCTTCTGATCGCCACGCCGAGCGTCCACGGCTACACGTTCCTGTTCCTGCTACCGGGGCTGCTCACGATCCGGCGCGATGTGGCCATCCCGGTGTCGGCGCTCTTCCTGGGCATCTATGACGCCCTCGCATGGTGGGCGGCGTGCCTGATCGTGGCCTGCCTGCTGATCGCTTCGGCCCGATGGACGTGGCTTCGCCTGATCGGCCAGGAACGGCAACGCCGAGCCACAGACCGTTGGGGCCGTTGCCGTGGCGCGGGCGGCTTTGTGAGGGCACGCTTGGCGCCGAGCCGGCGGCTGTCATGAGACAGCGGACCGGGTTCCTCCGGCCGAACCGGAGCAGGGCCTTCGCTCTTCACATCGTCAGTGACGCAGGTCTCGTGCTCGGCGGCGCCCTTGCCTTAGTCTCTCTGATCGCGATCGCCCAGGACCACGGCGGTCTGGGGTACGACACACCTTCCTACTGGCATGCCGGCCGCCACGTCATGGACGGGGCGCCCCTCTACAACAGCGACCCGTACACGACACTAGCCCTCTACACATACCCGCCGCTCTTCGCCCAGCTGTTCGTGCTGCCTGCCCTCCTGCCGGAGCTGCTGGTGGCATGGCTATGGCGCGCCAGCAGTGTGTTCTGCCTGCGCTACCTGACGGGGTCGTGGCGAGCGACGGTCGTCTGCTGCCTGTTCATCCCCGTGCTCACCGAGCTGTCGATCAACAACGTCACCCTCCAGCTGGCCGCGATTCTCATCTTCGCGATGCGTGACAAGCGAGGGGCGTACCTGCTGCCGTGGGCGGCGATGATCAAGTTCGGGCCCGCTCTGATCGTGCCCTACTTGTGGTTGCGCAAGCCCGAAACCCGTCGCCCGCTGGTCATTGGGACGGTGGTATTCCTGGCGGCGTGCCTGGTATCTATCGTGGTTGCACCGCGAGACTGGTCTGACTACGTGGACATGCTCCGCTTCCAGAACGTGACCGCTCTCTCCGGCCAGGGGGTCATCAACCTCATTCCGTCGGGCGGCGGGATCGACTTCGTCGCCCGTTTCGGCCTGGCCACCGTCGTGGCGTTGTTGGCCGCCTATTGGCGTCGCGGCTGGTTGGCCTATGCCGCGGCATCGATCACCTGTCCGGTAATGGCGTTCAGCAGGTTCGCCCCTCTGGTTGGCCTTTGGCAGTTCCGACCGGGCTCGGAGAGGGCTCAGGCCGCCGATCGGACCGCAGCGGTCGCGGGGACGCCTGAGTGACCGGCGAATCCCTCTCGAGCCTCGGCGCGCGGATCCGGACTCGCCTACCGCTGTACCGGAAACCCCTCACGCTCGGGTTTTCCGGGTTCGGCCTGGTCCTGTTCGCCTGGCTCATGCTCATCGTGCCGGGAACGCCACACTTCCAGAGCCTTGTTGGGTTCGACTCGTTCGCCTACTGGTACGCGGCTCCTCTCCATCCTTACGACGCACCTCTCGGGACGGTGGGCTCCTACACCTACTCGCCGGCGTTCGTCCAGGCGCTTAGCCCGCTCCATCTGTTGCCGTTCGGCGTCTTCTTCGTCCTGTGGGACAGTTTCCTGATCGTCAATCTGGTATGGCTGACGGGGCGCAACGCCCTGGTCTGGCTGGTCTTCCTGCCCGTGACACTGGAGCTGTATCACGGCAACGTGGATCTGTTGATCGCCACCGTCTGCGTCCTCGGCTTCGAGTACCCGGCCCTATGGTCGATCGGGCTGCTGACCAAGGTCACACCTGGGGTTTCGCTGCTGTGGTTCGTCGTCCGGCGGGAGTGGCGCTCGCTGGCGCTGGCGCTCGGCGCGACGGCCGCCATCTCGGCCGTCTCGTTCGCGATCGCCCCGAGTGCCTGGTTCGAGTGGGCGAGATTCCTGCTCACGTCCCAGGCGAATGGCCCCCAGGTCAACGACTGGTATCAGTTCCTCTTCCCGCCACTGTGGCTCCGGCTCGTGGCCGCCGCCGCGCTTGTCGTCTGGGGCGCCCGAACCGACCGCCGCTGGGTCGTACCCGTGGCCAGCACCATCGCCATGCCCGTCCTGTGGGTCATCTCGCCGGCCCTCCTGACGGCCATCCCCAGGCTGCGCGACAAGCCCGAGGCGGCCGCGGCCCGACGAACCGCCCGGTCCCGCGCTCCCGGTGAGGGTGGCGCCTAAGCCGCCTTCGCGGACAGCCTTCGCTACAATTCCCTGGATCCAGTACTCGCGCCTCTCGAAGCGATCCGGTCGAGGGGGCGCCTCTCCACGAGGGGATCTCTTCATGTTCGATCGTCTCGGCCGGTTGGTGCTTCGGCTCCGATTCGCCCTGGTGGCTGGCTGGGTAGTGGCCGCCGCCTTTTTCGGGATCTTCGGCCCGTCGCTGACGCAGGTCGGCTTCGCCGACGAGAGGAGCTTCCTGCCGCGAGATTCCGAGTCTCTGGCCGCTCGTGAGGTCATCGCCGAGTCGTTTCCGTCGGACTCGGCCCCTTCCCAGGCGCTCATCGTCTTCTCCCGGGCCGGAGGGCTGACCGACGCCGACCGGGCGGCCATCGAAGGGCTGCGCCCCTACTTCGAGGCCGCCGGTCATCCGGACGGAGCCCTCCGCTACGTGACCGCGGAGCGCTCGCCGACTCTCGCCTCGATGCTGCGGAGCAGCGACGGCGTCGTCGAGCTGGCCAGCGTCTACATGAACACGCCTTCCTTCCTGCCTCGGACCAACGCCACGATCGACGAGATCCGCGCGCATCTCGATTCCTCCGGCGTCCTGCCGGGCGGGCTCGCGGCCCAGGTCACCGGCCAGGGCGGGATCGGGCGCGACTACCTCAAGGCCATCCAGGACGGCACCGATCGGACGACGCTGGTCACGATCGTTCTGGTCGTACTGGTGCTGCTGCTGATCTATCGCGCCCCGCTGGCGGCCCTGGTTCCGCTGCTGACGATCGGGGCCGCCTTCCTCGTCTCGCGCGGCACTCTCGGATTCCTCGCCCAGGGAGGGTGGCAGCTCTCATCGGTCCTCGACTCTTTCATCGTCGTCCTCGTCTTCGGCGTCGGCACCGACTACACGATCTTCCAGATCTCCCGATTCCGAGAGGAACTCGGACGGCACGAGCCCGAAGATGCCGTGCGGGTAACCATCGGCCGCATAAGCGCCGTCATCACGGCCTCCGCCGCAACCGTGATCGTCGGCCTGAGCGCGATGGTTGCCGCGCGCTTCGGGATGATCCAGACGACGGGACCGGCCCTGGCGCTGACCATCTTCATAACCCTGCTGGCAGGACTGACGCTCACCCCGTCGCTGCTGGCGATCTTCGGACGGCGCCTCTTCTGGCCGATCCACGAACGGACGCGCACCGCAGGCGACGAGACCAAGGGGTTCTGGGCCGCCCTGGCCCGCCGGATCACGAGCCGGCCCGGATTGCTGGCCGGCGCGGTGCTGGCCATCCTGATCGTCCCGGCCCTGGGGCTCCCCGCGCTCAAGGAGAACTTCGACGTCCTCAACGAGCTGCCGGCCGGAGCCGAATCGCGCCAGGGCTTCGAGACCCTGAGCCGGCACCTCGCGCCGGGCCAGCTGATGCCACTCACCGTACTGGTCAAGGTGCCTGGCGGCTCGGCCGCCGACCTGACGAGTCAGGAGGGTCTGGCCAGGATCGCGGCGCTCGAGAAATCGATCGCGAGCCTCCCGGACATCGGAACCGTGAGCAGCCTCGTCGATCCGATGAGCGAGGGGAAGATATCGGACCTGCTCCGCCCGTCCGTGCAGCTCGCCAGCACCGCCGAGGCGTTCCGCAAGCCGCCCAGCACCGACATCAACGTCCAGCTGGGCGATGCAAGCCTGGCCGGAATCGCAACGGCCGACTCCTATGTCGCCGGCCTCGCGGACGCCTTCCCGGACCAGCGCAACGCCAGCCCGTGGATCGCCGCGACGGCCGATCTGGGCACTGTCCACCAGGGGCTCATCGACAGCCGCAAGCTGGCCCTCGTCACCAACCAGCTCGACGCCATTGCCGCGCAACTCCAGGCCGCCGCGTCCTCGACCGCCTCCTCGGACGCGGCGAAACAGCTGGCCCAGCTGAAGGCTTATCTCGAAGAGCTCGGCACGGCCCAGCCCGCGGTCAAGTCCCTGGCCTCGTATCAGTCCGCGCAGCGTGCCCTGTCCGTCCTGGCGACGAGTCGCGATCCGGTCGCGGCCCTGCAACTGCTCGGCTCCATCAAGGAGCTGTCGAGCTGGTTCGCGGCGCAGCCGACTCCGGTCTACTTTGCCCCGACCAGCGTCGAGATCGACCCGGCCACGCTCGCGGAGCAGCAGGCCATGGCGGCGGCCCGCCTGCGCCTGCCCGACGAGCTGGACCGGCTGGCCGCGGCGCTGGGTTCGTCCGTCCTGTACGCGCCGCCCTCTCTGCGGAGCTCATACGTGTCCGCCGCCGGCGACGTCACCCGCCTCTACGTGACGACGGCCACGGACCCCTACGACACCAGGTCGTTCGCCGCGGTGCGGGCACTGCGGACTCTGTTGACGACCGATCCAGATGTCAGGTCCCTGCCGGCCGCCTCGTCCGTCACAGTGCAGACCTACGTGGGAGGCGCCACCGCCGAGTTCGCCGACGTCCAGGACACGATCTCCGCCGACTTCCTGCGGGTCGCAGCGATCACGATCGTCGGCATCCTGATCGTGCTGATCCTGCTCCTGCGGGCGCTCGTGGCCCCGGTCTATCTGGTCCTTACCGTGCTGCTGTCCTATGCCACGAGCCTGAGCCTCTCGGCGTTGATACTGCAGCACCTCTTCGGGCAACCGGGGATGAACTACTTCATCCCGCTGATGGTCTTCGTGCTGCTCGTGGCGCTCGGCTCCGACTACAACATCTTCCTGATGTCGCGCGTTCGGGAGGAGAGTTCGACGCGGCCGCTGCGGCCGGGGATACGCCTCGCCTCGGCGCGGACCGGAACGGTGATCACGTCCGCGGGCCTGATCCTCGCCGGCACTTTCGGTGCGCTCGTGACCTCGCCTCTACAGCTGCTCTTCCAGGTCGGCCTGACCGTGGCCCTGGGCGTGCTGATCGACACGTTCGTAGTTCGCAGCCTGCTCGTCCCGGCCATCACCGCCTTCCTTGGGGAGTGGGCCTGGTGGCCGTGGCACCGGCGTTCGAGCGAGCCGAGCGGGCCGGATTCTGCCGCGTAGGCCGACTCGTTGGTCGGGAGGGATCGGAGGCGCTACTCCTCTCGCCCCGACCACATAGGGGTGAACTCAGCTCAGCCGGACGACTCGGCTCCTCGAGCGGTGCCTCAGATGGGTCGTTGCGTTCCAGGCAGCGACACGCCAGGCGGCCGACGGGCCAAGAGGGGAGTGCCTGCGGACCAAACCCGTAGACTCATGATGCGTCTCATCGAGTCGGAGCGTGCTACAAGGTCGACTTTCCTCGGCCGGCTCCTCCCGTAGCTGAGCGAGTCGGAGAAGCGCACCGTGGGGAAACAGGCCCGAAGGAGTCGAGGGATAGGCGCACGAGATGAGCCCCAGCGCAGGGTCATTGCACCCAATCGACCCATCCGGCTAGGAGTCGTCGCCGTTGTGGCGGGTGTTCTCATCGCGGGTCTCGCGGTCGCGGCAATCGCATTTGGCGCCGGCTTCGCGACCACCGGCTCGGGCTCTCTTCCGCCGGGCACCCAAACGTTCGCCGAATCAGATCATGCCCACGTGTCTGGACCGGTCTCGTACGACCGGGTGCCGCCGGCCGGCGGCGCGCACAACCCGGTTCAACTGAACTGCGGCATCTACACGCAAGCCGTGCCGAATGAGAATGCGGTCCACTCTCTCGAGCACGGTGCCGTATGGATCACCTATCAGCCGACCCTCGCGGCCGACCAGATCGCCGTGCTTCAGCAGCTGGTCACGTCCGACTACGTCGGCACCGAGAGGTACATCATCCTGAGCCCCTATCCCGGCCTGCCCTCACCCATCGTGGCGAGTGCGTGGGGCGCGCAGCTCAGCGTCGACCGGGCTTCTGACTCGCGGCTGGCCGACTTCATTCACCACTTCGCCGGGGGCGGGCAAGGCGGCGAGGCGGGTGGCCCCTGCACGGGAGGCTTGGGCAGCCCCCTAGGATGATCGAGGCAATGTCTCACCGTCCCGCCCAGTGGGGCCCCCCGAGTGGGGTATGGCGCACGGCTTGACCGCCCCTGCTACACTCGCTCAACACTGCTCTACGAAGAGCCGGTGTAATTGTCGCTACGGAGAACCAGGTTGGGTCTGTTCAACAGTCGGAACCGACGCCACGTCGCCGTCCTGATCAGGGCGGATGGTAGGCGTGTCCAGGTGCCGGCCGAGGACCTTGGCCTGGTCGACGTTTCCCTGCTCGGTCTACTCCGCTCGCTCGAGCTTGGCATTGGGCGCGTATTCGTACTCATTACCGGCTCCCGGCGGGAGACTGGACGGCGGGACAAGCGCTAGGCACGCAAGACCCAGAACCACCAGAACCCTCGCCGGAGCGGCGAGGGTTTTTTGATGGGCAGCACACCCAGCCAGAGCAGACGAGGCACCCGGCGATCCGGGCAGATGAACAGGAAGGGACGCAGCGATGGAGACGACAGACGACGGCTCGGACCGTTCGCCGACGGCGACCGCGGCTGGGACGCCCGGCGTTGACGCGGCCGCCCGGCAACGGCAGCGCATCAACCATATGCCGGACGCCGGCACCGCTCGCGCGGAGGCCGTCAGCGCCGGCCGTCGCGAGATGCTCAGCGACAGAAGCCGCAAGGAGATCAAGAGCCTGGCCGAGCGCGGCCTGAAGCGGCCGCGTATCGGGGCCGACGCGGTCTGCGAAGCCCTGCTCCGCCAGGGCGTGGAGGTCTTCTTCGGCTATCCCGGTGGCGTCGTCCTGCCCTTCTACGACGTCCTCGGCGACTACCCGGAGCTGCGCCACGTCCTCGTCCGCCACGAGCAGGGCGGCGCCCACGCCGCCGACGGCTACGCCCGCGCCACCGGCAGGGTCGGTGTCTGCCTGGCCACGTCCGGGCCCGGCGCGACGAACCTCGTCACCGGCATCGGCAACGCCATGCTCGACTCCGTCCCGATGGTCGCTATCACCGGCAATGTCGTCTCCTCACTGCTGGGCAAGGACGCCTTCCAGGAGATCGACATCACCGGCATCACCCTGCCCTGCACGAAACACAACTACCTGGTCCGCGACCCCAACGACATCCCGCGCGTCTTCGCCGAGGCGTTCCACATCGCCGCGACCGGCCGCCCGGGCCCCGTCCACATCGACCTCACCAAGGACGCCTTGGTGGGTGTGTGCACGGCCGAGCATCCGGAAACCCTCGATCTGCCCGGCTTCAAGCCCACCTTCGAGGGCCACCCCCGCCAGGTGAAGCTGTTCGCCCAGGAGATCGCCAGGGCCGAGCGCCCGGTCATCCTGGCCGGCCACGGTGTCCTCATCGCCGAAGCGACCGAGGAATTGCGCGAGCTGGCCGAGAAGGCTCAGATCCCAGTCGCCCATACCCTGCTCGGGATCGGCGCCTTCGACGAGACGCACCCGCTGAGTCTCGGCTTCGTGGGTATGCACGGCTGGAAGCACGCCAACAAGGCCATCCAATCGGCCGATCTGTTGATCGCCCTCGGGATGCGCTTCGACGACCGCGTCACCGGGCACGTCCCCACGTTCGCGCCGTATGCCCGCATCGTCCACGTCGACATCGATCCGGCCGAGATCGGCAAGAACGTGGCCGTCGAGATCCCGATCGTGGGTGATGTGAAACGGGTCCTGCAGGCACTGATCCCGCAGGTCCCGGCCGTCCCGCGGGAGCGGCGCGCCGCCTACCTGGACGAGATCGACGGCTGGCGAGCCGAATCGGAGCGGACCCCGTGGCACGGCTCGGGGGCGTGGAAGAACGGCCAGCTCTCGGCCGACTACGTCGTCTCCCGCATCGGCGAGGCCACGGGCCACGACGCCACCATGGTTGCCGACGTGGGCCAAAACCAGATGTGGACCGCCCGATACGGCGGCTACCGCCGGCCGAACAGCCACATCAGCTCCGGCGGTCTCGGGACGATGGGCTACGGTCTCCCCGCGGCGATGGGCGCCGCCCTGGGCCGGCCCGACAAGGAGACCTGGGCAATCGTCGGCGACGGTGGTCTGCAGATGACCGTCCAGGAGTTGATGACGCTCGTTCAGGACCACATCCCGGTCAAGATCGCCCTGCTCAACAATCACAAGCTGGGCATGGTCCGGCAGTGGCAGGAGCTCGTCTACGCGGGCAACTACCACTCCAGCCACCTGCAGGGCCCCGACTGGTGCAGGCTGGCCGAGGCCTACGGAGTCGCCGGCTTCCGGGCCACGACTCCCGAGGAAGTGGACAAGGCCATCGGCGCAGCCCGAGCCGTGGACGGACCCGCACTTATCGAGTTTTGCATCGCCCAGGAACAGAACGTCTTCCCCATGATGCCGGCCGGCAAGGGCCTGTCGGATCTGCTGGAGGAGCAGTTCGAGGAGCCGCAGCAATGACGCCCACCGGCCCGACTCCCGCCAACGCGGCGCCTCGTCCGGCGCCGGCACACACCGCGCCTCCGGCTCGGGCCCTGCCCGGGCACGGCCAGGAGCACCGTCATGTCCTGGTGGCCATCGTCAACAACAAGCCCGGCGTCCTCAACCGCGTCTCGAGCCTGATGAGGGCCCGCAACTTCAACATCGATACCCTGGCGGTCAGTCACACCGACCAGCCCGATGTCAGCCGCATGACCATTACCCTGCACGGTGACGACGTGGCGGTCGAGCAGGCCGCCAAACAACTCTACCGGCTGATCGACGTGCTCAAGGTCCAGGACGCCACCTTCGACCCCACCGTGGAGCACGAGATAGCGTTGATCAAGGTCCGCGCCGACGACCGCAACCGGGGCGAGGTGCTGACCATCGCCGACATGTACAAGGCCAAGGTCGTGGATCTCGCGGCCGAATCGCTCATCGTCGAGGCGACCGGTACGGAGGCAGAAGTGGACGCTCTGATAGCCCTCCTGCGCGGATTCGGCATAAAGGAGCTCGTCCGCTCCGGTACCGTCGTCATGTCCCGGGGTGCCGGGTCCATCGAGGAGGCAGTGAAGAGATGACCGCACGCATGTACTACGACGCCGACGCCGACCCCAAGGCGCTTGCCGGCCAGAAGATCGTCATCATCGGCTACGGCAGCCAGGGGCACGCCCATGCTCAGAACCTGCACGACTCGGGCTACGACGTGACCGTCGTCGAGGCGAACCCGAAGGCCCGTGCCCTCGCGGCCGAGGCGGGTCTCAAGACCGCCGACATCGCCGACGCAGTCAAGGCCGCCGACGTGATCATGATCCTGGTCCCGGACACCATCCAGAAGAAGGTGTACGAGACCGAGATCGAACCGAACATGCACAAGGGCCAGCTGCTGATGTTCGCCCACGGCTTCAATATCCGGTTCGACCGGATCAAGCCGGGCGAAGGGATCGATGTCGGCATGGTCGCTCCCAAGGGGCCGGGCCATCTCCTCCGCTCGGTCTACGAGCAGGGCGGCGGCGTGCCCGCTCTCTTCGCCGTCGAGAAGGACGCCACCGGCACGGCCCGCGCGCGCGTGCTTGCCTATGCGCGCGGCATCGGCGCGACCCGGGCGGGCGTCCTCGAGACCACGTTCAAGGAGGAGACCGAGACCGATCTCTTCGGCGAGCAGGTCGTTCTCTGCGGCGGCGTCACCAGCCTGATCAAGAACGCCTTCGAGACGCTCGTCGAAGCCGGCTACCAGCCCGAGCTGGCCTACTTCGAAGTCATGCACGAGATGAAGCTCATCGTCGACCTGTTCTACCGGGGCGGCATGAACTTCATGCGCTTCAGCGTCTCCGACACGGCCGAATACGGCGACTACGTGTCCGGCCCGCGAGTCATCGGCCCCGAGGTCCGCAAGGTCATGCAGCAGATCCTCAAGGAGATCCAGGACGGCACATTCGCCGCGAAGTGGATCGCCGAGAGCGAGGCCGGCTACCCCGAGTTCAAGAAGATGCGCGAGGCCGGCCGCGACCATCAGGTCGAGAAGGTCGGTGCCACCCTGCGCAAGGCCATGCCGTTCCTCAATCCGGTGGAGGTCGTCGACGGGCAGCCGCAGGCGGCGGCGACTTCCAAGGGCTGAAGTCCGCCCCGCGGACGGCAGCCCACACACCCCAGCACGCCCCGAGAGAGTGGAGAGACTCCCGTGACAACGCCCCAGCCAACCTACCGCCTCGCCGTCGTTCCCGGTGACGGGATCGGCCCCGAGGTGATTGCGGGCGGCCGGCGCGTGCTGGAGGCCGCCGGTCGCATCTTCGGCTTCGGTTTCGAGTGGACCGAGGTGCTGATCGGCGGCGTCGCCATCGACGCTTACGGCGTGCCGATGCGCGACGAGGACATGACCGTCTGCCGAGACGCGGACGCCGTCTACTTCGGCTCCATCGGCGATCCCCGGTTCGACGACCCGAAGGCGAAGGTTCGGCCCGAACAGGCTCTCCTGGCCCTGCGCAAGGGCCTGGGCCTGTACGCGAACCTTCGCCCCGTCACCGTCCAGCCAGTCCTGGCGGCCAGCTCCCCGGTCCGCGAGTCGCTCGTCGCCGGCGTGGACATGCTGATCGTCCGCGAGCTGACCGGCGGGCTCTACTTCGGCAAGCCTTCCGAGCAGCGCGTCACCCCGGCGGGGCGCGAAGTGGTGGACACGCTCGCCTACACCGAGCACGAGATCCGCCGCGTCGTACGGCTCGCGTTCGAGCTGGCCCGCGGCCGCCGCCGCAAGCTGACCAGCGTCGACAAGGCCAACGTCCTCGAGTCGAGCCGCTTGTGGCGGACGATCGTCGAGGAAGTGAAGCCCGAATACCCGGACGTCGCGGTCGAACACCGGCTGGTGGACGCCTGCGCCATGATGCTCATCCAGCGCCCGGCGGTCTTCGACGTGCTGGTCACGGAGAACCTGTTCGGCGACATCCTGTCCGACGAAGCTTCGGTGCTGGCGGGGTCGCTGGGCATGCTTCCGTCGGCGTCGATTGGCGAGCGGCGGACAGCCTACGGGCTGCACGGCCTGTACGAACCGATCCACGGTTCCGCGCCGGACATCGCCGGTAAGGACATCGCCAATCCGCTGGCCGCCATCCTGTCCGGGGCGATGATGCTGCGCTGGTCGCTCGGCCAGGCGACCGCGGCAGAGGCAATCGAGGCGGCGGTTGGCGCCACCCTCGCGGCGGGCTTTCGGACGCCGGACCTGGTCGCGGCAACAGGCGAGCAGCCGGGAACCACGAAAGTTGGAACGCAGGCCATGGCCGACGCAGTCGCCGAGGCGATGTATGCCTGGGCCCGCAGCGCCTCGCCCGCGGGAACCGCGGCCCGCGCCGCCGGAGGCCTCCGATGAGCGATCGCGTAATCCTGTACGACACAACCCTTCGCGACGGAACCCAGCGCGAAGGCCTGATCCTTTCGCTTGCCGACAAGATCAAGATCGCCCGCCGCCTGGACGAATTCGGGCTGACCTACATTGAGGGCGGTTGGCCCGGCTCGAATCCCAAAGACGCCGACTTCTTCGCGGCCGCGCGTTCGATCGAGTGGAAGAACGCGAAGATCGCCGCCTTCGGCTCGACTCGCCATCGCAACAACCGCGCCGAAACCGACCCCAATCTCGTTGCGATCGTGGCCGCCGAAACGCCGGTCGTGTGCATCTTCGGCAAGAGCTGGCTGCTCCATGTCCGCGAGGTCCTGGGCGCCACGCCCGAGGAGAACCTGGCGATGGTCGCGGATTCGGTCGCCTATCCGGTCGCCGCCGGTCGCGAAACGATCTACGACGCCGAGCACTACTTCGATGGCTACAAAGACGATCCGGCCTACGCCCTGGCCACTCTTCGGGCTGCCCGCGATGCCGGATCCGGCATCCTGGTCTTGTGTGACACGAACGGCGGAACGCTCACGAACGAGCTGGTCGAGATCGTCCGCGCCACGCGTGCCGCGCTGGCCGCCGACGGCGGCCGGGAAGTGGTCTGGGGCATCCACTGCCACAACGACTCGGAGCTGGCAGTGGCCAACTCCCTGGCGGCGGTGGCCAACGGCGTGCGCCACGTCCAGGGCACGATCAACGGCTACGGCGAGCGCTGCGGCAACGCCAACCTCGTGAGCATCCTGGCCGATCTGGAGCTCAAGACGGAGTACGAGCCGGTGCCCTCCGGCCGCCTTGGCGACTTGACGGATCTCGCCCGCTACGTCGCGGAGATCGTGAACATCGCCCCCGACGACCACCAGCCGTACGTGGGCCGGTCGGCGTTCGCCCACAAGGGCGGCGTCCACGGCTCAGCCACCGCCCGGGCCAGCAGTGCCTACCAGCACGTGGATCCGGGCGTCGTCGGAAACGTCATGCGACTTGTCGTGAGCGAACTGGGGGGTAAGGCCAACACCCAGCTCCGGGCCGAACAGCTCGGTCAGCAGCTGGACGGGGTCGACTCGAAGGCACTGGGCCAGGTCATCAAGAAGCTGGAGGCCGACGGGCTCGCTTTCGAGGGCGCGGAAGCCTCCTTTGAGCTGCTGGTCAGGCGCCACAAGGCCGGCTACGAGCGACCTTTCGAGCTGTGCGACTTCACCGTGCTGGTGGAGCAGCGAGGCGGCGCCGAGCTTCTGGCGGAGGCCACGGTCAAGGTCGAGGTCGCCGGCGAGGTGCTCCACACCGCCGCCGACGGCAACGGCCCGGTCAACGCTCTGGACACCGCCCTGCGCAAGGCCCTCGGCGCGTTCTACCCGCAACTCGACGCGGTTCATCTGGTCGACTACAAGGTCCGGATCCTCGACAGCGAGGAGGCCACGGCCGCCCAGACGCGGGTCATCATCGACTCGTCCAACGGCTCCCTGGAATGGTCGACCATGGGCAGCGGCACGAATATCATCGCGGCCTCCTGCCAGGCGCTGTGCGATTCGCTCGAGTATGCGATCTGGAAGACGGGCGCGGAGGTGCGGCGGCGCGACGAGCGTCACTTCACCACGTCCGCACCCTCGACCGACGGAAACGGCGCCGGTGCCCATCCGGCGCAAACCGCCAACCCCGCCAACTCCGAATAGCCGCCAGGAGGGGCAGATGACTTCGCCGCGGGTCGCGTTCCAGGGCGAGCCTGGAGCGTTCAGCGAGGAGGGCGTGTTCTCGGCCTTCGTCTCGCCCGAGTCGGTCGCGCTGCCAACCTGGCGAGCCGTTTTCGAGGCCGTCCACGAGGGTCGGGCAGACGCGGGCGTCGTACCGATCGAACGCTCTTCGGGCGGCAGCGTCCGGGAGATCTACGACCTCCTCTTCAAGTTCGACGAAGTACGGATCGTCGCCGAAGTGACGGTGCCGGTCCATCTCGCCCTGCTGGCGATGCCGGGCCAGGCGATCGATCAGATCGAGCGGGTGTATTCGATCGCCCAGGCTCTCGACCAGGCCGACGACTTCTTGCGCTCGCGACCCTGGCAGGTGATGACGAGCTACAACACGGCCGGCGCCGCCAAGTCGATCGCCGACAAGGGGGAGATGGGCGCCGCGGCGATCGCCTCGGCCCGGGTGGCTCCGCTGTACGGCCTCGAGGTCCTCGCCGGCGACATCCAGACCGGTGACGCCAACCGAACCCGCTTCGCCGTTCTCGCGCGCGAACATCTTCCTTCGGAGTGCTTCCAGCCTGCGACCCTGTCCGGGCCGATCAAGACGACTCTGGTTTGGGCGGTTCGGAACGTGCCGGGCTCGCTCTATCGCTGCCTGGGCTGCTTCGCGGAGCGCAACATCAATCTCTCGCGCCTGGAGTCGCGGCCGAGCCGGGGCGTTCGCTGGGAGTACGTCTTCTGGGCTGACTTGGACTCCGATCCGGATGCGCCCGACTGCGCCGCAGCACTGGCAGCTCTCCTGCGGGAGGCGGTCATGGTCAGGGTCGCCGGCGTGTATCACCGGGCCGCAGAGGATTAGCCGCGTCGAAGGCCGTTTGGAATCGAGCGCGTCCGCCAGCCGAATCGTCTCGGCCAGGGGAGCCCTGAGCGCGAGCCGATCGTCGCCCCGATGCCCGTCCAGCGTGGGCCTTCTAGCTTTGGACCCGGTACCCCAATCGTCAGATCTACGGCCGTCCGCTTGAACTAGCTATTCCGGACGCTGCTTTCGGCACTGGTCCGGGTGCAGGCCCGCAACACCATCGGCTGCGGAATACGCCACTTGACCTAACGAAGGTACCAGCAGCACCAACCAGGAGGTCCGGTTGTGGCGTCATCAAACCGGGGGTTTGATGTGCTCACTGCGACGGGTGAGGCTGCCCAAAAAGGTGCCTCCTGGCACCACAGCAAGCACCTTCGCTGCCCGGCCGCCCGGACCCCCGGCCCGGCCCACACCGGGACATCGATGTGGGGGCGATCAGGACTCTTAGGACAGGTTCCACACCAAGGAGAAAGACAGTGAAGAAGCAGCTCAAGAGACGAGTCATTGCCGTGGCAATCGCCATGGTGGCAGTCATCGCCGTCAGCGGTGTCGCCTATGCGTGGTGGTCGAGCGGCGGCTCCGGTGACGGCTCCGCCCAGGCTGGCACTGTGACCAGCGTGATCGTCAATCAGACGGGCACCATCAACACGCTGTACCCGGGCGGACCCGCCCAGCCGATCGGCGGCACATTGACTAACCCGAACCCGGGCAAGGTCTTCATCACGAGTGTATCCGCCACCATCATCTCGGTCTCCATGCTTGCTGGCCACGGTGGAACGGTGGACTGCACCGCGGCTGACTTCTTGCTGGTGGGTACGGTGGTCGTGGGCGCCGAGATCCCGAACGGGGTCACCAATTGGGGCCATGCCGCAACTCCGCCTGTCGACACGATGACGATCCAGTTACAGAACCTGACCCACGACCAGGACGCCTGCAAGGGCGCGACGGTCAACCTCCTCATCTCCGCTTCGTAGCAACACGGCGTAAGAAGGGCGGCCCCAAACCGGGCCGCCCCTGCTTCGCCATCCCACGGTGGGGCGATCGGGGGAACATGAAGAGGACTTGACCCCTGTGATAGGCGAGCCACGCGGCGGACAACCCGAGAAGGAGAAGCAGCGCCGCAGGCTGCTGCTCATTCTTCTCCTGCTGCTGCTCATTCCGGCCGCGCTTGGTGGGGGGCTCGTGGCCAACCTGCTCCGCGGCGCTCCCGCCGTCTGCTTGCAAGGCACGCCGTCGGTCTCGCCAGGCACT
>JBEKPL010000025.1:0-29956 GCA_049520815.1 Candidatus Limnocylindrales bacterium | reverse complement strand
GCCGGAACCCGGCCTCGCCGGGGGCGCGGCGACGGGAGCGGCGACCGCTCGCGAAGCACTCTGAGCCGCTTGCGGCTTTGTGCGAAGCGACGGTCGACCGCGAGCAAGCGCCGCGCGGCCAGGGGCCACGGAACGGGGCGCTACCTACCCGCGGCCGGTCGGCGGCGGGGGTTGCCGCGCTTACGTGTGGCGCCGCGGCCGGGGGCCCAGCGCGGGCCGTCGGCATCGGCGTCCGCGGCGGCCGAGCTGGGTGATCCCGCCGCGCCCGCGGCGGAGCCGGGGCCGGAGCGCGGTGGATTGGGCCGGCCGATGCTGGGCGACGGGGCGCTCGGACGACCGACCGAAGGAGCCGAAAGGCGCTGCCGATCCAGCCGGTTGATGAGCCAGCCGTTGCGAACCGTTCGACCGCCCCATCGCCGGACGATGCCCGACAGTTCGATGTCGTCGGTCACGACCAGCGTCCCTGGCCCTCCGGTGGCGAACTCGTGCTCGACCAGGCGCGCGATCAACTCGTCCGCGGTCGACCGACCCGCGTAACGAACCTCCACGCCGGAAGCCACGTGGCGGGAGACGAGGCCGTGCTCGGGGGAGCCGTCCAGGACGAGGATGACCGAAACCCCGGGCGGGACGATGGCCCGCAGCCGTCCGATCAGGGCCGCCGCGGGGAGTGGCGTCGGGGACCGCCGGAGCGCGTACAGGACGTTCGTCCCGTCGACGACGAGGCGCTCGACGCCCTGGAGAACGCGGCGATCGTCAGGCACGGGGCGGGACCGCGCGTCGGCCGCGGAGCAGGGCCGCGGTCGCCGGACCCCGGCCGCGGCGCAGGGCCGCGGTCGCCGGACCCCGGCCGCGGAGCAGGGCTGCGCCCGCCGCGACCCGGCCGCGGAGCAGGGCCGCGGTCGCCGCAGTCCCGCCGCCCGCCGCGACCCCGCCGCTGCGGGCGATCGGACATCCTGCGCGCCGCTCCGGTAGCATCCTGCCCATGCTTCTTCTCGTCGACCTCGATGGTGTCGTCTATCGCGGCGCCCAACCGGTCCCCGGCATCGCTGCCGTGCTTGCCGTCCGTGCGGCAGCCGGCGACGAGGTCGTGTACGTGACCAACAACTCGATGTGGTACCGCGCCGACTACGTTACGCGCCTTTCGGGCATGGGCGCGCCGGTGACGCCCGATCGGATCGTCACGTCCGCCCGGGCCACCGCGCTGTACCTGCGCGACCTGCAGCCGCCGGTCCGGCGCGTGCTGGCCGTCGGTGGGGCCGGCCTGGTCCACGAGCTGAGCGACGTAGGCATCCAGGTGGTCTCCTCCGGCGATGCCGCCGAACGCTGGTCGGCCAACGGTCGAGATGCCGGGGCGGCCGTCGGACCGGTCGACACGGTGGTCGTGGGCCTCGACCTCGAATTCAGCTACGCTCGACTCGCCTGCGCCGCCGAGGCAGTTCGTGCGGGGGCCAGGTTCGTCGCCACGAACCGCGACCCGGTCTATCCGCACGAGAAAGGCCTGATGCCGGGCGCAGGGGCGATCGTGGCGGCCATCGAAGCGGCCTCCGGCGTGGAACCGGTCTCGATCGGCAAGCCGGGGCCGCTGCTCCTCCAGATCGCGGCTCATGCCGTGGGCCGGGAGGTAGCCGATGCGGTGATGATCGGCGACAGCCTCGTCACGGACGTGCCCGCGGCCGTTGCGGTGGGCGCGCGGTCCGTGCTGATGCTGACCGGGATCAGCGGGCGGGAGCAGGTCGAGGCGCTTGCCGCCTCCGGTCGACCGACGGAGATAGCCGCCGACGCGGCCGAATTGGCGGTCGCGCTCGACCGGCTGGCAGGAGCCTGATCCCGGGGCTAGGTGCCCGACGCGCTGCCCGACGCGCGATCTACGCGGTGCCGGCCCGGCGTCGGCCCGACCGGGCCTACGCGGCGTCGGCCCGTGGCTGCCCGGCGACGCGCCGCCCGCTGAGCAGGCGCGTCATCTCGTCGCTGGGGAGCGGCCGGGAGAAGAGGAAGCCCTGGCCCATGTCGCACCCGAGGGACCGCAGCCGGTCCGCCTGGTCGGCTTTCTCCACCCCCTCGGCCACGGTCTCCAAGCGAAGCGCCTTCGCGATCCGGATCATGGCGTCGACCAGCGCGCTGGCCGTTGCCTCGGTCGCCATTCCGTCGACGAACGATTTGTCGATCTTGAGGATGTCCACGGGGAAGCGGCGCAGGTAGGCGAACGACGAGTAGCCGGTTCCGAAGTCGTCGACCGCCAGCTTCACTCCGAGTGACTTCAGCTGGTAGAGGCGGCTGATGGTCGCCGCCGTGTCGGTCATGAGGACGCTCTCCGTGATCTCGAGGACCAGCCGGTTGGAGGGCAAGCCGGAGTCGTCCAGGGCGTCGGCGACGTCCCGAACGAGGTTGGGGTGACGCAGCTGTCGTCCCGACAGGTTCACATGCAATGCGATCGGCTCGTCGGCGGGGAACTCGTCCTGCCAGGCCCGAGCCTGACGGCAGGCTTCCCGGATTACCCACTGCCCGAGCGGGACGATCAGGCCGCTCTCTTCGGCGAGTGGGATGAACTCGATCGGCGGCACGATGCCGCGCTTCGGGTGCTGCCACCGAACCAGCGCCTCGACGCCGGTCAGGCGCCCGGTCGAAAGATCGATCGTGGGCTGGTAGTGGAGCACGAACTGCGATTCGTCGAGGGCCGTCCGCAGCTGTGACCCAACCTCGATCCGCCGCATCCCGTCCGCATACATCTCCGGATCGAAGAGGGCGTAGCCACTCTCGTCGAGCCGGGCCTGGCGCATGGCCACCGCGCCGTGATTCAGCATGTCCTCAGCGGTCTCGTCGCCGCCGACTGAGACGGCGATGCCGATGTGAGGTTGCAGCTCAACCTGAGCCCCCGGCAGCACGATCGGCTGGCGGAGCATGCTCATGATTCGTTCCATCGCCAGCGTGGCATCCGCGGTGGAGGTGAGCCGGTCCAGGAGGAGGCCGAATTCGTTTCCACCGAGGCGAGCCACCGTATCCCGGCCCCGGACGCGCCCACACATCCGGTTCGCGACCGCCTTCAAGACCGCGTCCCCGGCGCCGTAGCCCAGGCTTTCGTTCACCCGCTTCATGCCGTCCAGGTCGCAGTACAGAATCGCGACGATGCTGCCGTCTCGCTTCGCGGCGACGAGGGCGTGCTCGACCCTGTTCGAGAAGAGGGCCCGATTGGCGAGTCCGGTGAGCGAGTCGTGGAATGCCTGGTGGCGCAGCTCGGCCTCCAGGTTGTGGCGCTCGGTCACGTCACGGGTGTTGAAGACGACGCCCCTGATGGCCGGGACATCCAGCAGGTTCGTCATCCGGGTCTCGGCGTACCGCCACGATCCGTCGGAGTGGCGAAGGCGACACTCGACGACCCGCGTCGAGCCCGGCTCCGCAACCACCCCTCCGAGGTCGAGCGTGAATCGCGCCTCATCGTCGGGATGGACGAGTCGGGCGAATTGGGAGCCGAGGACCGCGTCGGGGTCGCTGCCGAAGATCTGGCGCAGCGACGGTGACATAAAGCGGACCGAGCCATCCGGAGAGACGATGCCGATGACGTCGCTGGAACTCAGGATCAGGGCCTGGAAGCGCACAGTGCTCTCGCGCTCCGCCACCCCCGATTGCAGGTCCATGCGCGATATCGCCAGGGAGACCTGGGCCGCCAGGGCGTGAATGGCGCGTGGCAGCTCGTCGGGTATGGGCTCGGGCGACTCGATCAGCAGGACTCCTCGAACCGATCCCTCCACGTTGACGCGGGTGACGAGGATCTCTCCGAGCAGGAAGCGCGCTTCGGCGGCGGGGTCGGCGGCTGGATCGCCGGCCGGGTCGGCGTCGGGATCGCGGGCGGGATCGGCGTCGGCTGTCATATCGGCTCCGCCCGTCGGGCTGACGGTGCGGAACAGGCGTTGATCCGCCAGCTCGTGGCCGGCGGCAACGAGGCGACGAACGGCGATGACGGCCCCCTCCATCTCGGCGCTGCGCCGGCCGGCCGAGCCCAGAACCTTGAGGCGGAGCGGCGGCGCGTCCCGGCTCTCGGTCAGCGCCAGGCTCACCCTTGCCTCCGGCAGATCCACGCACAGGGCGTTGGCTCCCTCGATCGCGGAGGCGACGATCGCCGGAAGATCGCCGGAGGCCACCAGATCGAGTCCGGCGGCAGCCAGGATCTGCTCGCGGCGGGTCGTCTGCTCGTAGCGTTTCATGGAGCCGGCCAGGCCGTACATCAGGCGGGCGACGATGAGGAATTCCACAGCCAGGATTCCGGCAGTCGTCAGCGAGGCCGGACCGTCGATCGCCTGGCCCAGAGCTACGGCCGAGATCAGGCCCGTTCGCAGAAGCACCCTGGGCAGCGACCCGTAGGCGGAGCTGAAGAAGACGGCCGCGGTGACCAGGACCACGACTTCGTTGAACCAGCGATCGGTGACGGCCGCGGCCACGAGACAGACGGCGCCGATGGTGACGCAGTCGGCGAGGAAGTCGTATGTGCGGCGCCGGTAGGCGGAGACCCAGGCGAATGCGAGAGCGGGCGGGGAGGCGACTGCCGCGACGTACAGGATGGAAGGCTGCGAGCCGGACCCCACCACAACGACCAGCGCCCCGGCAGCATTGACGAGGGCGAATACCAGGAGCAGCAGTTGGACTCGACCCAGCATGTTGCGAGGTCGAGCACGAGCGCGGAAACCTGGGACGATCTCCGCCATCCTGAACCGTAGCAAGATGACCAGTGCCTCCGACGGGCGGAATCTGAACAGGCGTGCCAGACGACTGAATTACGAACGCGTCTAGTAGCGGCTTCGGCAACGCCGCTCGCTTCTGTGGAGTCGCGGCTACGTCGCTTGCGGGAGATTCGCGCAGGCACTCGTACCTGGCTCGGCCTGGCCCGGCCTGGCCGCGTCGGTGTAGCATCGCCGGGACCATGGCCAAATCGAAACGCCCCGCCCCATCTGCAGGCTCGCGTCTGCGGCCGATCGAAGGGCGCGACCTGGACGATCTCGAGCCGATCGGATACGAGGACAGCGTCTACGACGACGACCCCGACCACCGCGAAGAGGGATACACTGCGAGCTCGGGCGATCGAATCAGGGACTGGATCGGGCGTCAGCTCGTGCGGGTGGGGTGGCTCGTGCTGGCCGCCGGCCTGGCCTTCGGTTCGGCAGGTGTTGCCGCCGCCACACAACGTCTGCCCACCGGCGACAACCGGCCGGAGTTGACGTGGGCCGCCGACAAGGAGCTTTCGTCGAAGCTCGATGCGGCGGTCAGCGACCTGGTCCTGCTCAACGATGATGTCGACCTGCTCGCCCAGATGGCCCGCAAGACGCTTTCCGGCCTTGCCCAGATCAACCAGGTCGCGCTGACGCAGGCCTGGGATAGCGGTTCGGGCGCTGTGGATTCCATCTACGCTCGCGCCGCTGACCTGAACACGCGGCTGAAGTGCGATTCTTTGGACGCGGCCCGCCGATTGGAGATGGGCAAGACCTACAGCCCCGCTCTGGTCGACCGCTATCAGCGCATCTGCCTGGTCGTCGCCTCTATAGCCCCACTCCGCAACGACTGGGAGTCCCTGGTGGCGGGCAGTCGCACGGCCATGCGGGTGGCCTCGGACATCGACGACCACGATCGGATCGCGGTGGAGGCGCTACAGCTGGCGACGAAGGGCCTCTATCCGGAGGCCCTGACGAAGCTTTCGGGTGCCTCCGCGGCCATCGCCGACGCGACGTCGATCGCCGCCGATCTGGCCAAAGTCACCGACGTCTCCACCCTTCGGGATTGGCTGACGCGGACGGCAGGGTGGGACGCTTCAGCGCGTGTCCTGTGGCAGTCACTGATAGATTCCAAAGGTCGCATCACGCCTCAGGTCACAGCCGCGCTCAAAGGCGAGGCGGATGCCAGGGCCCTCCTGCCCGACGACAATTCCGTCCTGCAGGTGGTTCTGTACGAGCTGGCCGGCAATCTCACCTCGGACGGCATTTCGATCGAGGCGGCCAGGGGCGCGCTTTCGGACGCGCTCGGCGGTCTGGTGGGCGGCACGGTCGTCGGCCAGTAGGGCGGATGCGCGACCGAGCGGCGGGCAGCCGAGTCGGTAGACTTGTGCAATCGTCCATGCCGGCGCGTCCGCGCCGACGCCATGGGTTGGCGGCGCCCCGATGAGCCGCGCGCAGGCCGGAGGGCCCTGTTGATGCAGTTGCGCGTAGTCAGCGATCAGCCCTGGGATGTGCCGGCGGACGCGATCGTCGTCCCCTATGTCGGCGAACCCAGATGCGAGGGATCGCTCGCCGAGCTCGACAGGCGCTCGGGTGGGGAGCTGGCCGCTCTGACCGCGTTCGGAGAGGTCACAGCCGAGCGCTATGCCACGGTCGTTGTCGCGGCGGGCGAGCTGAAGGCCGGACGAATGCTGGCCGTGGCTGCCGGTGACCCGGAGACTATCACCCGGCAGGTCGTCGTCCGGATAGGATCGACCGTCGAGCGGCGTCTGGCCGGCCGGTCGGTCAAGCGGCTGGCCATCTTCCTCGGCGACCTGGGCTCGCGAATCGAGGGGGGTACCGAGGTCGTCGCGGAGCTGCTGGCCCGGGGCGTGGTCGAGGGCAGTTTCGAGCCGGCCACGATCTACCGCGACAGCGTCAAGTCGGCCCCGCCTGAGCTGGCCGAACTGATCCTGGTTGCTCCCGGCGAGAACGCCGTTGCGCTGAAGCGGGCCGCGGAGCGCGGCGTTGTCATCGGCGAGGGCACCAACCTGTCACGCCGCCTGGACAATCGCGCCGCCAACGACGTCACGCCCGAAGTCCTGGCCGGCGAGGCTCGAGCCATCGCCGAGCGCCACGGGCTCGCGATCGACGTCATTGGGCCGGAGAAGGCGGCCGAGCTTGGCATGGGCATGTTTCTGGCGGTGGGGCGGGGGAGCGACAACCCGCCTCGGCTGATCGTGCTGCGGTCCGGCGAGGCGGGAGCTAAGGACTCCGCCGGCCGGCGGCTGGCACTCGTGGGCAAGGGAGTGTGCTTCGATTCGGGAGGCATCAGCATCAAGCCGGCCGACCGAATGGAAGAGATGAAGATGGACAAGTCCGGTGCCTGCACGGTCATCGCGGCCATCGCCACCGTAGCCCGGCTCGCACCGGGGACGCCGCTGATGGCCCTGGCGCCGGCTGTGGAGAACATGCCCGGGCCTCACAGCACCCGCCCCGGCGACGTGGTCAAGGCCATGAACGGCAAGACCGTAGACATCCTCAACACCGATGCGGAGGGGCGGCTCATCTTGGGCGACGCCCTGTGCTACGCGGAGAAGCTGGGCGCCACCCACCTCGTCGACGTCGCCACCTTGACCGGCGCCGTGGCCCGGGCCCTGGGCGATCAGATGACCGGGGCGTTCGGCACGCCTCAGGAGTGGTACGACGCCGTAGCCGCGGCCGGCGCGCGCGCCGGGGAGAGGTACTGGCAGCTCCCGATGATCGAGGACTATCGCCAGGACATAGACAGCTGGTATGCGGACTTTGCGAACACCGGATCGGTCGAGGGCGCCCTGGTGAAGAGCGCTCTCTTCCTGCGCGAGTTCGCGACCGTGCCGTGGGTCCACCTCGACATCGCCGGCACTGCGTACTTCCGCAAGAAGACGCCGTACGCGCCGGCCGGTGCGACCGGCGTGGCCCACGCCACTCTCGTCGAGTTGGCTCTCGCCGGCGCCGGAAAGGCGTAGGGCCGCTGACGTGGAAGGGTTGGGGTCCTTGTGGGCGGGTGGACCGGATGCGCTGGTCCTGCTGCTCGGCCTGGCCGGGCTTGTGTGGGGCGTGGCCGCCGACCGGATCGCGGCGCGGTGGCCGGCCCATGAGGACGGCTCCGTCCGCGGCCTGGGCTGGCGAACCTTGGCCGTGGCCGCCCTTGGGACGGTGGCACTCGCCGCTATGCCGGCGCGCTTCGGCGACACGGGCGAGCGGCTTCTCTTCGGCGTCTACTTCGCTGGCCTCGTCGTGTTGATGGCCACGGACCTCGATCAGAGGCTCTTGCCGGACGCGATCACCCTGCCTCTGATCGCCCTCGGCGGGTTCGCTCTGGTGTGGGGTGGAGACACGCTCGTCTCGCGCTCGCCGGCGTGGACGGCGGTGGCCGGTGCGATCATCGTGCCGGCGCTGCTGTTCGCCGTGTCCCTGCCCTTCGGGACGGAGGCCCTGGGCGATGGCGACCTCCTGTTCATGGTCAGCGTCGGCCTCATGACCGGACTGGTCAGGATCGCCCTCGCGATCTTCGCCGGAGCCATGCTGCTCGGCGTGGCCGTCGTGACCCTGCTGATCGCCCGGCGCATAACTCTGAAGAGCTACGTTCCGCTCGGGCCGTTCCTGATCGCCGGCGCCGTCTGGGCCGCGCTGCTGCCGGCCTCGTAGCGCGCTCCCCATGGGTACGGCCCGGCCGGGCGGCGCCTGCCCGAGAGCCTGGTAGCGTCAGGATGGGATAGCCGTCAGGCCGCGAGGGTGGCCCGGCGAGTGTCGCAGTTCGGGCAGTAGTAGGTCCTGGAGTTGCCCGAGCCCTTTTCGAAGGTCAGCAGATCGGACATGAGCTCCTGCAGGCCGTCCTTGCGAATCCTGGCGGCCGGGTAGCCGCACTTGCACCACGAGACCTCTTCTCCGGCGCGCTTGTTGTACTGGCGCTCTTCGGCCAGGAACGCCTCGAGAGCGCTGCGCTTGGCCTGGTCGTCGCCTTCGCCGTCGAGCAGGCCAAGGGCTCGCTGGACCAGATCCAGGCGGGCGCAGGGCACGGTTCGGGCCTGCCCCAGAGTGGCAAGGGCCCCCGCTGCGGCGATGCGATCGCGCCACTTGGGGGAACTGGCCAGGACGAGGTCCAGAGCCTCCACGGCCGGCTCGCCGATTTCGACGCACTTGTCCCAGCGCCGCAGCGCCGCCCAGTAGTGGGCGGCCATGGCATTGGCCTCGGGTGGTTCCCAGTGGAGCTGCGCCAGGGCGGCGACTATGTCCGCCCGTTCCAGGGCGTCGACGCTGTCGAAGGAGGTCACCAGCAGCGGAATGGCCGCAGGGCCGCACTCGGCACAACGACGCCACTCGCGCAGCGCTGCCCAGTATCTCGCCCCAGTCTCGTCGTTCGTCGGATGCCAGCCCAGCTCCTGAAGACCACGCGCCGCCGCTCGCCTGATCGGCGGATCGTCGTCGCGCAGGGCGGCGGCAAGGGCGTCGGCCACCTCCGGTGAGTCCACCCGGGCCAGCCTCCGTACCGCAATCTCGCGCACGTCGGCATCGGCGTGGCGGAGCGCGGTCTTCAGCGGCTCGATGGCCCTGGCGTCGCAGAGGGTGTCCAGAGCTTTGGTGGCGGCTCGTTCGACGACCTGGCTCGACCTTCCGGTCGCCCTCACGCGGACCTGCTCCTGAGCCAACGCCATTATCAGCGGCACCACTGCCGCCACGTCGCCGATGGATTCGAGGGCCTTGATGGCCGCGGCGCGCACGCCTTCATCGGAGTCCATGATGGCCTTGACCAGGGGCTGGACCGCGTCGGCGGCAAGGATCCTGCCCAGCGCCGTCGCCGTTGCTCGCCGCGTGTCCCCGTCCGGATCCGTCATCAGGTGCCGGTAGACGGCTGTGGCGGCGGCGGCCCGGATCGCGGGATCTCGGTCCTCCATGGCTCCCACCAGCGGGTCGACGACGCGGAAGCCGCCGCGGGCCGCCAGTGCCGCGACGGAGGCTCCCCGCACGCCCGCGTTCTCGTCCTTGAGAAGTGCTACCAGGGGCTCGACGGCATATGGGTCTCTAAGAGGAGCCAGCGCCTCCGCGGCGGCAATGCGGATCGCTGCGTCCTTGTGGGTCAGTGCCTTGATAAGGCCCTGGGCATCTCTCTTGGCCTCCAACTGAGCGATGTTGGGGGGACCGAAGAGCGGCATAGTGAGAGCCCCTTTTCCTCTTCTGGCGGCCAGATCTTGCGGCCGGGCGACGGCTGGATCTGAGAATGGAAGTACGGTGTGTCGGACAGCCAAAATCGCGAGCGAACGCGCACGCAATTAAAGGCTAGCACCCTTGGGTGCCGCATTGCGAGTGCCTCATTTCCCATATTGACGCCGCGTGCCCAGGTCGGCATCTCAGTCGACCGTACCGCACAGGCGTGGGACCTTCGAGCGGATAGCAACGGCACAGGACGCCTGCCGATCGTGCTTGCGCCGGCGATGTATCATCCCGACCAGCCGGAGTCGTCCGGAGGCAGTGCCTTCCGAAGGACGGCGTCAGACCGGCGGGCGTAGCCGCACAGCGCGCTTTGGGCGCGTCCAACGGAGCCTGCTCGCACGATGACCGCCTCGAACGACCGCCGCGCCACTCGTCGCCCGTACGGGTGGCGAATGTTGCAGCTGCTGCTCGCCGTCACGCTGCTCACCCCGGCCCTCGCATCGCTGACGGCCGTGCCGGCCGTCAGAGCCGACGGGCTCTCCGATGCCATCGCCGAACAGCAGCGCCTCGCCAAGCTCATCGCCGACCAGAAGGCCCAGCTGACTCAGCTGGCTTCGAAGCAGACGAGCCTGGCCAGCCAGATCGCGGCCACCAAGCAGAACCTGGCGGGCGTCCGCGCCTCGATCGACGAGGCCCAAGCCGAGATCGACGGCCTCAAGGGCCAGCTCGCCGACGTGACGATCAGGTACGGCGGCCTGGCTGCCCAGCAGGGCAGGCTCCGCCTCCAGCTGGCCGAGCTGGCGGCGCAGGAGGTGGCCAAAGAGCTCGAGCTCGATCAGCGACAGCGGATTCTGGCGAGCCGGCTGGTCGCCGCCTACGAGACCGACCAGACGCCGCTGTTGCAGCAGTTGCTGACGGCCCACTCGTTGACCGAGGCGCTGTCAGATGTCTCCTACTACTCCAACCTTGCTGCCGCCGACAAGGCTATGGCGGACCAGATACGGGCGGACCGGCTCGTGGTGGCTCAGCTCCGGCAGAACGTTTCCCTCGCCGCCACCGCAACGGACGAGCTGGCGACGCAGGTCGGGGAGCAGAAGAGACAGCTGGACGACCAGGGGGCTCAGCTCGCCAGCGCCCAGGCGCAGCTGGCCGACCTGAAGACGACGCTCGAAGCCCAACTTGCGGCCCAGCAGGCGGCCGAGGCCAAGCTGGCCAAGAACAAGGCCGATCTGGCGGCGGCGATCAAGGCGAACGGCCAGGCGCTCGACGACCTTGGCAACCGGATCGACGAGATCATCCGCGAGCAGGGCGGCTCCGGCAAGATACCGTCGCAGTACAGCGGGACGTTCAAGTGGCCGATGGGCGGCATCATCACCCAGGAGTTCGGCTGCACCGGAGTTCTCTCGGAGCCGCACATCGGGAGCTGCGCTCACTTCCACCAGGGGATCGACATCGCCGCGCCGTGTCTGACGCCGGTCTACTCGGCCGCTGCGGGAGTGGTCGTCTTCGTTGGCTACAACCCCTACGACGCTCCGCCGCGGGCGTGGCTGGTGATCGTAGCCCACTCAACGAGCACGGTGACTTGGTACGCTCACATGACGGCCAGGGCCCCGGCCGGGATCTACGTGGGGGCGCAGGTCGCGGCCGGCCAGCTCGTGGGCACGGAGAACACGACCGGCCATTCGTCGGGTTGCCATCTCCATTGGGCCGTCCGCGTCAACGGCACGTTCCAGAACCCCCGCCTCTTCCTCTAGGACCCGTCGGTCTGGGCCGGCGGGAGGCTGGCAGTTCCCGTTCGGCCTGACGGTACTGACGTACACGGCGGGTCGGTACCACGCTCGCATGCGACGGCCGGATGCTAGCATCGCCGTAGCTCTTGGAGCCACGAACAGGACCGAGAGGATCCCCATGAAGCGAGCTCTGGCGGTGATACTCGCCGGTGGCGAAGGCGAGAGGCTCTCCATTCTCTCCTCGATGCGTGCCAAGCCGGCCGTGCCGTTCGGTGGCAAGTACCGCATCATCGACTTCACGCTCTCCAACTGCGTAAACTCGGACATCGACAACGTCGTCGTCCTGACCCAGTACAACCCCCGCTCCCTGAACGACCACATCGGCATGGGCCGGCCGTGGGATCTGGACCGCAACTACGGCGGGGTCCGGATGCTCCAGCCGTACATCACCCGCGGCCGCGTTGCGGAGTGGTATCGCGGCACCGCCGATGCCGTCCTCCAGAATCTCAACGTCATCGAGCAGGCCCCCGGCGACGTCGTCCTGGTGTTGGCCGGCGATCACATCTACAAGATGGACTACCAGCCGTTCGTTGCAGCACATCGTCGCCGTCGAGCCGACGTCACGATCGCCGTGCGCCGGGTCCCACTCGCGGACGCCACGCGGATGGGCATCCTGGCTCTCGATGACGGCGATCGGGTCGTGGAGTGGCATGAGAAGCCGCGCCAGCCCAAGAGCGATCTGGCGAGCATGGGCGTCTACGTCTTCTCCAAACGAGCCCTCCATCAGTGGCTTTCGGACACGCGGCCCGATTTCGGCCATGACCTGATCCCGGCCATGATCGACGGCGGGGCGCGCGTGTACGGCTATCGCTTCGACGGCTACTGGCAGGATGTCGGCACCATCCAGTCCTACTGGGAGGCGAACCTTGCTCTTCTCTCCGATGAGCCGGAACTGGACCTCTACGACCGCGAGTGGATCATCCATACCCGATCCGAGGAGCGCGCGCCGGCCAGGATCGGAGCCACGGCCCAGATCCACCGCAGCTTGATCAGCCACGGCTGTGTCATCAACGGCTCGGTCGTGAACTCCGTGCTCTCGCCGGGTGTCGTGGTGGACGTGGGAGCCGTCGTTCGCGACTCGATCGTCCTCTTCGACTCGGTCATCAGGCCGGGCGCAGTGGTCGACCGGGCTATCCTGGACAAGGAAGTGGCCGTCGGTCCGGGTGCGATAGTTGGCGAGGGCACCGACTTCGACGTGGTGAACCGCCGCGAGCCCGGCCGCCTCAATACCGGCATCACCGTCGTCGGCAAGCGGGCAGTCATTCCGCGCGGCGTGCGGATCGGCCGGAACGTCCTCGTAGGGGAGAGTGCGCGGGCAGCTGACTTCGTGTCGCGCGTAGTCCGCAGCGGCTCCACCGTGGAGCGGCCACGCGAACGCCAGCCGCGGGCCGTGACGAGGGCGCGTGCGGGTGAACCCTCTGACGGAGAGGCGAGCGGCTGACGCAGATGTCGACGCCGGACACCATGCGACTGCGCACGACGCGGACCGGCCGTCGCGTCGCTCGGCCCGCTTGATCGATCCGACCGCCATGCTCACCGGCGCCCGGCGTTCAGCCCTCAGGATCCTGGTCACGGCCGCAATCCTGTCGGTTGCCGCATCGATGTCCGTGGCCGCCGCGCCTGCCCGGCTGGCGGCCGCCCAGACCGACCTGGACTTCATCTCGAGCTCGACCTGGACTGCGGACCCGATTGCCGGCCGAATCCACGTCGCCGCTACGGTGACGGCGACGTCGCACACCGTCGACACGGAGGGCCGGCGCTACTTCTACGATGCGGTCCAGCTCGTGCTGCCGCCCTCCGCGACCGCCTACGTCGCCACGTCCCCGACCGGGCAGAGCGTGCCGCTGACGGTGCAGAGCACCTCGGCTTCCGGCGTGATCGTGGTCGTGGCGCTGGGGCAGCGCTTGTACTCCGGTGAGAGCGGCTCCGTAAGCCTCAAGTTCGATCTGGTCGACACCGGCGGCTCGACGGACCGCGACCTGCGCCTCAGCCGCAACGTGATGTCGTTTCCGGTTTCGGCATACGGCAGTCCGGGCACGCCCGGCAGCTCCGTAGTCGTCATCTTCCCGCCGGGCTTTGCCGTTCAGGAGGAATACGGCGGGCTGACGCGGGCGGTATTCGGCTCGGGCGAGATCGCTTTCTCGTCGGGCACGATCGACGACGCCACGGCCTTCAGCGCCTGGTTCACGGCGGTCCAGCCCGTGGCGCCGAGCGACTTCCTGTCGCGGTCGGTGACGATCGGGCCGCTGCAGGTCGCGCTGCGCTACTGGGCCGACGATCCAGGCTGGGCCGACCGGGTCGAGTCCGTCCTGCGCGGGGGCTACCCGATACTGCGCGACCTCATCGGCATCGGCGATCCGATCGGCGTCACGCTGACGATCGAGGAGGCGTCCAGCCAGGAGATCGGGGGCTTCAGCGGCGCCTACGATCAGGCGACCGGCCAGGTCCAGATCTCGTACTTCGCCGATCCGTTTGTGATCCTGCACGAAGCCGCGCACATGTGGTTCAACCGCGACCTGACCGGCGATCGCTGGATCCAGGAGGGCTTCGCCTCCTACTACGCCGAGCAGGCGGTGCTCAAGCTCGGCCTGGTCGACCACGCCCCCGTGCTGACCGCTCGCCTCTTGCAGGCCGCCGTGCCCCTGAGCGACTGGGAAACGGCGGGTCAGCCGAGCTCGGCGACCGACGCGTACCTCTACGGCGCCACGCTGGAGGTGGCCAGGCGGATTGCCGCGCTGGCCGGCGGGGACGGCCTGCGCAGCGTGTGGTCGGCGGCACATTCCGGAAGGGCCGCCTACCAGCCGAGCAAAGGTGAAGCCGAGTTCAGCGGTGCCATCGACTGGCGGGGGCTGCTCGACCAGCTCGAGCAGATCACCGGCTGGCAGTACGGGGCCATCTGGAGCCAATGGATCGTCAGCTCCACGCAGGCGCCGCTGCTCCAGCAGCGCACCACGGCCCGGAGTGCCTATTTCGACGTCCGGAGCGCGGCCGGCGAGTGGGACCTCCCGCCTGAGATACGCCGCGCCATGGACGGCTGGCAGTTCGACTCCGCCTTGGCGCTAATCGCCCAGGCCAAGGCCGTCCTGGTCCAACGCGATCTGATCGCGTCCGGCGCCGCGGCCGCAGGGACCTCAGCGCCGCCCCAACTCAAGGACCTATTCGAGAAATCGGGCGTTGCGGCGGCGTCCGCAGAGGCCACGACGGAGCTGGCGGTGCTGGACGCTCTGGCCGCGGCTCGACGGGCGGAGTCGGAGAGCCAGGGCGGCGCGCGAGCGCTGGGTCTTCTCGGCGCGGATCCGCAGGCCGAGCTGACCGCGGCCCAGAAAGCCTTTGCGGGCGGCGATATGGTGCGCGCCATGTCGCTCGCCAAGAGCGCCAGATCGGCGTGGGAGGGTGCCAACGAAACCGGTCAGGCCCGCATCTTCGGGGCCTTCGCCATCCTGGCCGGCCTGCTACTGCTCCTTGCCGTCTTCGCGTGGACGCGAGGCACGCGGCGGCCGCGCGACATGATCGGGGCGGCGGCGGTGGGGTCGGAATCCGGAGCCGCGATGTCGTCTCCGCCGCTCGCGGAGAGCCGGCCGCGCCGAAGCGCCCGCATCGCGGCCGCGGTCCACGGCCGGACCGGGGGCTCAGAGTCCCGTGCGCCGTCGTCCGATCGCGCCTCGCCCGGCGACGCTACGTCCCACTCGGGCAAGTCCGGCGACGGTGCGTCCGGCAACGGCAAATCGGACAAGGGCAAGTCCGGCGACGGTGCGTCCGGCAACGGCAAAGTCGAGGCAGGCTCCGCGGTCGGTTCGCCAGGAAGCGTATCGGCCGCTCGCCCCGGGGGGGCCGGCGAGCAGCCCGGTCGAGACGGCGGCAACGATCCGGAGGAGTCCGCTTACGAACTGCTGCAGCGCGGCAACGACCTGCTGAGGGGCCGCCACAACGCCCAGGCCGCGGTGGTCCTGGAGCGGGCGGCGCGCGCCGAGCCCGGCAAGGGCTCGATCCTCGAAGCCCTGGGTAGGGCATATTTCAACAGCGGCCAGCACGCCCGAGCGGTCGAGACGTTCGAGGCGCTGCTGGAGATCGATCCCTCGGCCCACTACGGCCACTTCGCCCTCGGGCTCAGCTTCGCCCGGCTCGGTCGAGATCAGGAGGCCCGAACTCACTTGAGGCTGGCCGTCGCCCTGGACCCCGCGAGCGACACCTACCGCAAGGCCCTCGAGAAGATGGAATCAGCCGGCGTCTGAGGCAGCGCCGATTGGGCCGTGCGAACCTGACGCTACCGACCCTCGGCTTCAAATCGGCCGGCCAGCCAGAGAATGCCCGCGACCGACTTGGCGTCTTCGATCACACCGCCCTTCACGGCCGCCACCGCGTCGCGCCAGGAGAGTCGGGAGAGCCGCAGGCTCTCGCCCTCGTCCGGGCTCAAACGACCTGGGCCGGCCGGGCGCAGGTCCGTGGCCAGATAGAGCGTCAAGTACTCCGTCGAGAAGCCCGGGGCGCTCCAGAAGCCGCCGATCCGCTCCATCGACCCAGCCCGATAGCCCGTCTCCTCCTCGAGCTCCCGGTGAGCGGCTGCGAGCGGATCTTCGACCTTCCCGCCATGAGCATCGAGTGTGCCCGCGGGCAGCTCCAGGAGAGCGCCGCCGGCGGGCAGACGGTACTGGGTCACGAGGAGTAGCCGACCGTCGGCGTCCAGTGGGGCCACCACGACGGCGCCCGGGTGCACGACGATGTCACGCTCGGATCGGCCGCCGTCGGACGTGACGGCCACGTCCCGCTCGACCGTCAGGTAGCGGCCCGTATGCACGGTTCGACGCTCGGCCAGGCGCTGCTCCAGGGCGACGTCCGCGTCGCGCAGCTCGTCCAGCAGAGAGTCGAGGATCGGGTTTCCGGATGGCGCGCGGTTGGGGCGGCGACGGGCCGGGGAGTCGGGCATGGCGGAACTATACGGGAGGCCGCGGCCGGGCCGATGCCGGTCCGCCGGAGATACACCGGCGCCCCGGCCTGGAGGCCGGGGCGCCTGGTCCCTGAACCGGATCGATCAGGCGAGTACCGGCCCGAAGGGAAGGGCGAAGTTCGTTTCCGGGTCGAAGAGCTGGATCCGATCGAGCGGAACCTTGAACTCGAGCATGTCGCCGGGGCGAACTCGGTATGCCGAGTCCACGATGGCTACGATGTCACGGCCGGCGCCGGAGGCGTGGATCAGCTCCTCGTTGCCGAGGTACTCGACGACTTCGGCCTTGGCGTTGACGACGGCCGCGCCGCCGGTCACTGGGCCGAGATCGAGGTGCTCCGGTCGGAAGCCGACGATCAGCTGTCGACCAGCGGTGCTGGTCGCATCGCGGAACTGCGGCGGATTCGGGACGGTGATATTCGAGCCGACGAGCTGGGTAGTGTCGCCTGTCGCCTGTACCTCGACGGTGGCGAAGTTCATCGCCGGGCTGCCAATGAAGCCGGCGACGAAGCGGTTGATGGGGCGGTCGTAGAGCTCCTGCGGCGTTCCCACCTGCTGGAGGCGACCCTCGTCCAGGACCGCGATGCGAGTGCCCATGGTCATGGCCTCGATCTGGTCGTGGGTCACGTAGACGAAAGTGGTGTTGAGACGCTGATACAGGCGCAGGATGTTCGCGCGAGTCTCGACGCGAAGCTTGGCGTCGAGGTTGGAAAGCGGCTCGTCCATGAGGAAGACCGCCGGCTCGCGCACGATGGCGCGCCCGAGGGCAACGCGCTGGCGCTGGCCGCCGGAGAGCTCACGCGGCTTCCGGTCGAGGTAGCGGCTGAGGTCGAGAATTGCGGCCGCTTCCTTGACGCGGGCCTCGATCTGCTGCTTCGGAACGTGACGCAGCTTGAGCCCGAAGGCGAGGTTGTCGCGGATCGACATGTGCGGATAGAGCGCATAGCTCTGGAAGACCATCGCGATGTCGCGGTCCTTCGGCGCGACGTCGTTGATGACCCTTTCGCCGATCCGCAGCGTGCCGTTGGTGACGTCCTCGAGACCGGCAACCATGCGCAGGCAGGTGGTCTTGCCGCAGCCGGAGGGCCCGACGAGGACCATGAACTCCGCGTCCCGGATGTCGAGGTTGAGGTCGTCGACGGCCACCACGTCGCCGAACCGCTTGCTTATGTTCTCGAACGTTACTGTCGCCATTCGGCAGGACTCCCTGGCTTGTTGGTCGATGTGGCGGCATGGTAGCAGGCCGTCCCGTGCTCGCCGCCACATCCAACCTCGCGGCTGGCTAAACGTTTAGTTGGGTTGCCGCCAGGTGATCCCGGGGACGGTCGCCGAGCGCCGGAGGCCCGGCGGGGGGTACATTCAGTGTCACTTCAGTCTGCGTCCGCAAGAATCGACCCGGACCGCGGAGGTGGCCGACTCTCACGGGAGTGCAGCGATGAGCGCGACAGAGCCGAATAGGGGCGGCGATTGGATGGAACCCGACGGCGATCGGATGAATGGCCATGTCGGTCCGGCACCGGCCCCGACCGGCGGCCGGCGCCACATCGTCCCGCTCGTCCTTGCAGCGGCGGTGCTCTCGGCTTCGCTCTCCGCCCTCGGGACCTACGTGGTGGCCACGCTCGCCCTGGAGTCCCGTGATGCGGCGGCGTCCGCTGGTTCGCCTGGGAATGCTCAGCTGATCAGCCTGACCGAATCCGATGCGATCGTTCGCGTAGCGGCCGCCGTCAAGCCGTCCGTGGTCACCATCACGACCAGCGGCGTCTCCAACTTGAGCCCGTTCACAGTGCCGGAGACCGGCGCCGGCTCGGGGTTCATCGTCAGTGCCGACGGACTGATCCTCACGAACAACCACGTCGTCGTCGGAGCCTCCTCGCTCGAGGTCACTCTCGACGACACCAGCCGGTTGACGGCGACTGTGGTTGCGACCGATGCGGCGCACGACCTCGCTCTGCTGAAGGTCGATGCCAAGGGTCTGGCACCGGTCACGCTCGGCGACTCGAGCTCCATCCGGGTAGGCGAGCTGGCGATCGCCATCGGCAGCCCGCTCGGCACCTTCACCGACTCGGTCACGCAGGGGATCGTCTCCGGCACCAACCGCGCCATCGCCGTGGGCGATCGGACGACTCGCAACACGGAGAACCTGACCGGGCTCATTCAGACCGACGCGGCCATCAATCCCGGCAACAGTGGCGGGCCGCTGCTCGACGTGGGCGGCTCGGTCATCGGGATCATCACCGCCAGCGCCAGCAACTCGCAGGGAGTTGGCTTCGCGATCCCGATCAACCAGGCCAAGGGGTTGATCGCCGGGGTCTCCAAGTAGCGCTGGGCCTGCCGGACTCCAGACGGCCCGCTCCGGCCGACCCGCTCCAGCCGGCTTTCTCAGGGGCGGTCCCCCTTCAGGATAGTTTCAGGCGTCTGGGCCATAACTCTCGACGCGTCCTTCCTGGTCCTGACCTCCCCATCGGTGGAGGCATCCGGCGAGTACGAGAGGCATGGCTCTATGAAGCTCAGATTGGCGTCAATCGGGCTGATCCTGCTAGGCATTGGGGCCGTGGCACTGGCTGTCGTGGGCCCCAGCTTCGCCGTATCGCCCAGTTCCAAGTACATTACCTCGACGGTGTCCACCGGATCGGTCAGCGTCACGGCCGTGGCTACGGGCACCGTTGCCGCCAGCACCGTCTACGGGCTCAAGTTCGGGGTGAATCCGGACATCGTCAGCTCGGCCAGCACCACCTCCGGCGGCGGCGGTACGACGAGCGGCACAGGCTCGAACTCCAGCGCCGCTCTCGTGTGGCCGGTCAAGACCGTATCGGCGACGGTCGGGCAGAAGGTCACCCAAGGCCAGGTGCTGGCGATGGCGGACAACACGGCCGCTCAGCTCCAGCTGGCCTCCGCTCAGGCGACCCTCGCAGCGGCCCAGAGCCAGCTGGCAAGCGATCAGGCCGGTCCCGATGCGCTGACGATCGCCCAGGCCAAGAACTCCCTCAGTCAATCCTGGAACAGCTACACGCAGGCGGTCGCGAATCGCGACACCACCAGCAAGCAGGGTGCCTTGACCATCAGCCAGGCTCAGGCCACGGTCACGTCCGCCCAGAACCAGCTCGACGCCGACACGGCGGCAAGTGCGCCCCAAGCGACGCTCGACAAGGACACCGCCTCGCTCCAGCAAGCGCAGGCGAGCCTGGCCTCGAGCCAGCTGAAGGTCGACCAATCGAACCAGCAGGCGGCGCAGCAGGTCTCCAACGCCTCTCTTAGCTACCAGGCCGCCAAGCTCCAGTACCAGACGAAGACCGCAGCCACCTCGAGCACGACCATCCAGGCCGACCAGGCCAAGGTCGCTTCGGCCCAGGCCACCGTGGATGCCGACCAGGCTGCCGTTACCGGGGCTTCCATCGTGGCTCCGGCCGACGGGTTGATCATCGCGGTCAATATCCTGCCCGGAGTCAACGCTCCGTCGACCTACGCCATCGAGGAGTCGATCGGGCCGATGGTTGCCACGGCCAGCTTCACTGAATCCGAGATCACGTCTCTCAAGGTGGGCCAGTCGGCTACGGTCTCGGTCACAGCGGCCGGCGTCTCCATCCCGGCAACGCTGACGCAGATCGTCCCGGCCGCCTCCGCCAGTACGGGCAGCGGCACGAGCAGCGTCGTCACCTACGCGGTCACGGCGACGCTTACGAGCCCGCCGGAGACGGTCCTGGCAGGAATGACCGCCACGGTCACGGTTACGACCGCGTCGGTCGACAACGCCCTGCGCGTTCCGGCCACCGCTCTCAAGGGATCCGCGACTGCGGGCTACACGGTCCAGGTCGTCAGCGGCGACGGCAGCGTCTCCACCAAGGACGTCCAGGTCGGTCTCGTGACGACGTCCCTGGCGCAGATCACCAGCGGCCTCAGCGACGGCGACTCCGTGGTCGTCGGCTCCTCGACCACCCGCACCGGGACCACGACGGGCGCCAACAGCGGCGTCAACATCAACACCCTGACCGGCGGCGGCGGGTTCGCCGGGCCCGGGCGATGAGCGGCGTGGCAGGCGAGCCGATCATCAGGCTCGAGAACGTAAGTCGGGTCTACGACACCGGCAAGGTCCAGGTCCCCGCGCTGCTCGACGTAGACCTGGAGGTCGCCGACGGCGAGTTCCTGGCCATCGTCGGGCCGTCCGGGTCGGGCAAGTCGACGATGATGAACATTCTCGGCTGCCTGGATCGACCGACGTCCGGCCGGTACGTCCTCGACAGCAACCCGGTCGACGAGCTGGATGACGACGGCCTGGCCTACCTCCGCAGCCGCTCGATCGGCTTTGTGTTCCAGAGCTACAACCTGCTTCCTCGAACGAGCGCCCTGGAGAACGTGGCCGCGCCACTCTTGTACCAGGGGGTCGCCCGCAAGGAGCGGCTGCGGCGGGCCCAGGCTACCCTGGAGCGGCTCGGCCTGGCAGACCGCCTCGGTCACGTGCCCTCCGAGCTCTCGGGCGGGCAGCAACAGCGGGTCGGGATCGCCAGGGCGCTGGTGACCGAGCCGGCCCTCCTCCTGGCCGACGAGCCCACCGGCAACCTCGACAGCCACTCCGGCGCCGAGGTTCTCGAGCTGTTCAAGGATCTCCACTCTCTTGGGCGAACCATCGTCCTGATCACGCACGACGTCGACGTGGCCCAGGCCGCCGACCGTGCCGTGCACCTGAGGGACGGGCGGCTGCAGGAAGCGGTGCCGGCATGAAGCCAACCGACCTGGTCGCTCTGGCCTTCTCCAGGCTCGGAACGGGGAAGCTCCGCACGGCCCTGACAATGCTCGGCATCATCATCGGCGTGGCGTCGGTAGTGGCCCTCGTGAGCGTCGCCCAGGGAGCCACGAAGGGCATCAGCGACCGGCTCCAATCCCTCGGCACCAACCTCCTGACGGTGAGCCCGGGCTTCACCACCACAGGCGCAACCCGTGGGGGCTTCGGAACCGCGACCACGCTTACCGTCGACGACGCCAGCGCGCTGGCCCAGCTGGACGGTGTGCAGGCAATCGCGCCGGAGCTCACGACCAACAAGCTCGTGATCGCCGAGACGCAGAACGAAACCGCCCGAGTCATCGGAACCACACCCGGCTACTTGTCGGTCTTCGCCTACGACATGTGGGTGGGCTCGTTCCTGAACCAGGCATCCGTCGACCATAACCTGCGGGTCGCGGTGATCGGCGCAACCACTGCGGACAACCTCAGCCTTACCGAGACGTCGGTGGGATCGACCATCTACATCGGCGGCCTGCCGTTCGATCTGATCGGGATTCTGCAGCCGAAAGGTGGTACGACGAGCACGGATGACCAGGTGCTGATCCCGCTGTCGACAGCCCACGAGCTGTTCATCGGTAGCAACAGCGTCTCCACGATCGGCGTGAGCGCGGCGAATCAAGACGTGATATCGACCGTCTCCGCTGAGATCACGGCCACGCTCGAGCAGCGCCACGGCATCACGACCGGCGTGGACGACTTCTCCATCACGACTCAGGCTCAGCTGCTGGGCACGGTCAGCGGGGTCAGCGACACGCTCACCTTGCTGCTGGCAGGCATCGCCTCGATCTCGCTACTGGTGGGCGGGATCGGGATCATGAACATAATGCTGGTCTCGGTCCGCGAGAGGACGCGCGAGATCGGCATTCGCAAGGCCATCGGAGCGCGCGGCCGGGACATCCTGTCGCAGTTTCTCGTAGAGGCCCTGGCCCTGTCCCTCGCCGGAGGCCTGATCGGCATCGGGCTGGGCGTGGTCGTCTCCTACGGCATAGGCGTGTACGCCGGCTGGGGTTTCGTCTTTAACCCGGCGACGGTGGTGGTCGCGGTCCTGTTCAGTCTCACTATCGGGGTCGTCTTCGGCGTCTGGCCGGCCAGCCAGGCCGCCCGGCTCGATCCCGTCGTCGCACTTCGATACGAGTAGGCAATGGAACACGAAAGGGAAGAACACATGACACCAACGGTTCGGCCGGCCAAGCAGGATCGCACAACGCTGATGCTGCTCCTCGTCGCCGCCCTGGTGGCGGTGGGCGGGATCGGATTCGCCCTCGGCCACCTCACGGCCCCGGGATCATCTGCGGCCGCGAACCCGACCGGAGCGCCCGGCGGATTCGGCGGAGGCCGAAACCTGCCGTCCCTGGCTCCGGGCCAGACGTTCGATGCGAGCCAGTTCGGCGGCATCGGCGGTGGACGCGTCGGCGTGAGCGGCGTGAGCGGCGGTATCACGGGCACCGTCCAGTCGATCACCGGCTCCACGATTACGATTCAGGAGGCAACCGGCACGAGCGTTACGATCGACCTGACCGGGAGCACCACGTATCACAGCGAAACCCCAGCCAGCTCGAGCCAGGTGAAGACAGGAACCAGCGTCACCGTCCAGATCGACGCCAGCGCCCTCGCCAGCCAATCGCCGAATCCGAGCGCTTCGGGCGCCCTCGGCGGACGCACGCTGACGGCCAAGGACATCCTGATCACAACCCCCTGAGGGGCCGAACCGTGCACCTGCTTGTCGTAGAGGACGACGCTCGTCTGAGCCGTCTCCTCAAGCGGCTCCTGAGCCAGGACCGCCACATCGTGGAGACCGCGATGACGGCCGAAGAAGGGCTGGAGGTCGCCACCTCCAGCCTGGAGTTGGATGCGATCGTCCTGGACGTCGGCCTGCCCGATCGGTCGGGCTTCGACGTGGCTCGAACGCTTCGCAAGAAGGGCTCGCAGGTCCCCATCCTGATGCTCACGGCCCGGGACTCCGTGAGCGACAGGGTGGAGGGGCTCGATGCGGGGGCAGACGACTACCTGGTCAAGCCTTTCGCCTATGAGGAGCTGCTGGCTCGTCTCCGGGCCCTCGGCCGGCGACCGCCGACACGGAAGTCGCCGGTCCTGAAAGCCGGGCCAATCGAGCTCGACGAGACGACCCGCCGGGTCGCGGTCTCCGGCAGGTCGGTGGACCTGAGCCAGCGCGAGTTCTCGATCCTCGAATGCCTGCTGCGCCGGCCCGGCCAGGTTCTGTCGCGGGACCAGCTGCTCGACTACGCCTGGCCGTACGGCGTCGCCCTCACGCCTAACACGGTAGAGGCCTACATTCACCTTCTGCGGGAGAAGCTCGGTGGGGAGGGCGCCGCGCGCGTCGAGACCGTCCGCGGCGTCGGCTACCGGCTCCGTGAGGGCTGAGCGATGAAGATCCCCTGGCGACGGCGGCGGCCGAGCCCGCCCGAGGAGGGCACGGCCCTGGGAGCGGATTCGGCCCCGTCCGGTCGAGGCCGTTCCGACGACGACGCCCGTATCCTGCGGGGTACTCGCCTGCGGCTGATGGCCGTCAGCGGCCTGGTGACGCTGTTCATCCTGGTGGTGCTGGGCGTGGCCGCCTACGGCGTCGTCGCTCGGGCGATCGACGACTCGGAACGGACGGTGCTCCAGCACTACATGGATCGCCACCTCCCCAACCCACCGACGTCCGGCGGTCCGGAGGCAGCCGAACTCGGGGGTGAGGGCGGCAACATGTTCGAGATCTATGTGACTCCGGCAGGCCAGGTCCTTGCGCCCCGAGGTCAGACCCTCCCGGCCGGGCTGCCCGATACGGCCGGCCTTGCCGCTGCCAGGGGCAACTCGCAGGGCACCGACCAGCGCAACATCACCGCACCGGACGGCACGCAGTACACCATCGTCTCGGCCCAGGCCGTGGGGCCCGGCAACTCCCCCGGATGGCTCATCCAGTTCGTGCAGAACCGGACTGCGGACGCTCGGCTGCTCACGACTTTGCTCTGGGTGCTGCTCGTGGGCGGAGGCGCTGCGCTGCTGGCCTCGCTTCTGGCGGGGTATCTCTACGCCGGCCGGGCCCTGGTGCCGATTCGCCAGTCGATCGACCGCCGTCAGGCCGCCCTGCAGCGCCAGCGCGAGTTCGCCGCCAACGCCAGCCACGAGCTGCGAACGCCACTCACCGTCATCGGGGCGAGCGTGGAGGACCTCCAGCGCAACCGGCGCAGCAGGGTCGAGGAGGTCGGCGACGCTCTGACCGACATCGACGCCGAAGTCCGGCACATGACCGCCCTGGTCGAAGACATGCTCCTCCTCGCTCGAACGGATTCCGGCGTGGTCGAGATCGAGCGTGTCCCCGTAGACCTGGGCGACATAGCTGCCGAGGCTACCTCGATGCTTACGACACTCGGTCAGGAACGCAACGTGAAGGTGGTGCTGGATCCGCTGCCGGCACCTTTGACGGGCGACCCGCTGCGCCTGCGCCAGCTCGTGACGATCCTGGTGGACAACGCCATCCGTCACAGCCCGGCCGGGGCGACGGTCGGGGTCCTGGTGCGAGCGGAGGCGGGCGCCGTCGTACTGCAGGTCGATGACCACGGTCCCGGCATCAAGCCCGATGATCTACCGCGCCTCTTCGAGAGGTTCTGGCGGGCGGACAACGCCCCGGCCGGCGGTACCGGCCTCGGTTTGGCGATAGCTCGCTGGATCGTGGAGCAGCATGGCGGGACGATCGGTGCGGCTAACCGGCCCGAGGGCGGGGCCAGCTTCTGGGCCCGCCTGCCGGTCGTGAGCCTTCCCGCGGTTGAGGCTGAGGCGGGAACCGCTGGACCCCGGCTCGGAGCACCGGCATCCGGGGCTGGGCCGGATGCGTTCGCGCCGGCAGCCGAGCCGCCGAGCTGGACTCCAGGCGAAGGCGGCGGCCCGATCTCCTAGCCGAGCAGCAGCTTCGCCTCGGCCAGGATCCCGACGCTGATGATGACCAGCCGAAGCGCGGGGGCGGGCAATCGGCGTCCGGCGCGCGCCCCAATCTGGCCGCCGACGATCGAGCCGGCGGCGATGAGCAGGGCCACGTCCCAGTGAACCGGGGCGATCCGGATGAAGAGGATCGCGGCGACGCCGTTGATCAGGCCCGCCAGCACGTTCTTGAGGCCGTTGAGGCGCTGTATGTCGTCGGGCACGAAGATCGTCAGCAGGGCGATCATGATGATCCCCATCCCCGCCCCAAAGTAGCCGCCGTAGATCGCCGTGGCGAAGAACAGCAGCCCGAGCGGCCAGGATCGATGCGCGTCGGGGTGGCGGTGCGCCGCCAGGGCATTCGAAAGACGCGGACCGATCGCGACCAGGACCAGCGCAACCCCGATCAGCACCGGCACCACGGCCTCGAATGCGCCCGGGAAAGCCACTAGCAGGGCCGCCCCCGTCAGGCCACCGGCGCCCGAGACGATGCCCAGCCGGATCGCGCGCCCTCGCTGACCAGCGAGCTCCCGACGGTACCCGATCGCGCCGCTGGCCGAGCCGGGCACGAGGCCGACCGTGTTCGAGACGTTGGCGTCGAGCGGCGAGAAGCCGAAGGCGAGGAGGGTGGGGAAGGTGATCAGCGATCCCGAGCCAACGATCGTGTTGATGGTCCCGGCGGCCAGACCGGCGGCGAGAATGGCGGCCACCTCGAAGGGCGTCATCCGGCGACCGCTGAGCAGGACACGACGGGGCTAGCGCTTCTCACCGGTCGATCGTAGCCGACGGCAAGCACGCGGCGCCGAGCGCCGAGCGCCAAGCGCCGGGCCCTGGGTCCCTAGTCGGCCGTGCCGTCGCCCGCTGGCCACTGGTCATCGATCCTTTGGCGGGGTAGTCTGGACTGAAGCGCTTCCGTCGGGGGAAGTGGGTATCTGGGAGGACACTCGGATGCGCACGGGACGCGTGTCGATTCGCTTGCTGGCGTTGATGCTCACGGCAGGCCTGCTGGCCGGGTGCGGCCCAGGGGCGGCCACGCCGACGCCCACCGCCACGCCGACGGCCACCGTCGCGCCGACGGCCACCGTCACCGCCTCGCCCACGGCTTCGCCTGGCGACACGTCCGGCGCCATCATCGGCGACACGGGCGACTCGGACGATGAGCCGGCGGCCAGCGAGACTCCGGCGATCGGCTTCAGTCCCGGCCCCAGCGGCATTCCGGCACCGACGCCGCCGGCGTCGATGGCCAGGCTGCCGGGCGAGCCCGATCCGGCCCTGACCCCCGGAGCGCTCAATCCCGCGGTGACCCAGGCCACCATCGGCTCGACCATCTGCGTGTCAGGCTGGACGGACACGATTCGCCCTCCAACCTCGTACACGAATACGTTGAAGGCGACTCAGATCACCCAGTACAGCTACACGGACACATCACCGGCCTCGTACGAGGAGGACCATCTGATCTCTTTGCAGCTGGGCGGCAACCCGACCGACCCCAAGAACCTTTGGCCGGAGCCCTACACCATCAGCCTGTCGGATGGACGCTCGGTGGGGGCGCGCGTCAAGGATGTCTTCGAGACCAAGCTGAAGAAACAGGTCTGCGCCGGCACGATGACGCTGGCCCAGGCCCAGACCGAGATCGGCATCCACTGGGTCCACTTCGACTTCTCGATCCCTTAGCGCGTCGATCGGTGGCCCGCCTCAAAGGCACCGACGCCGCCGGATTGGCGCCTAGGAGTTGGGGTGGCCTACGGGGGTCGAACCCGTAACCTGCGGATCCACAGTCCGCTGCTCTGCCGGTTGAGCTAAGGCCACCGTCGCGGCCCCAACGGGGCGCAGCGTCCTTGCCGGTCGCGCCACAGCGATGGGGCGACGGGGAGTATAGCGGCTGCGTGCCGGCACGGGTGAGGGCCGATCGAAACGGAACCAGGATCAGCCTGGCGCCCCACACTGCTGCATCGCGCGTCCCGGGACCCAAGGATGACCGGTAGACTCGTCTTCCGCTGCCATCCCCTGAGTGAGTTGCCAACGGATGCCGAAACTGCCGCCCGAGAACCCAGAACGCGTCGCACCGCGAGGGGCAAGGCCGCGTAAGCCGGCCAGTCCTCCTGCGGCCGTCGCAGGCGTCCCGGTCGGGGATTCGGCCGGCACTCCGGCTTCGTCGGCCGGCGACCTGGCATCTTCGGCCGGCGGCTCGGCGTCGATCGGACGCGCGTTGCGCCGCCACTACCGCGTCCCGCTGGCCATCGCCGCCGCTTCGATCGTCCTGCTCGGCTCGATCGCTATCGGGTGGGTCGAGAGCGCGGATTTGACGCTGGTGGGCATGGGTTTCGACCCGGACCGGGCCCAGCTCATCGTCTCGCTGGTCGTAGGCGGAACGGTGGCGGCGGTTGCGTGCTTGTTCGGAGGCTCGCGGGCTGTGGCGGTGCCGCTCGGATTCCTGGCCGCCCCTCTGCTGTTCGGGCAAACGTTCGTCACCGAGACCCAGGGAGCCCTCGCCGCAACGGGCGCGCTGGGTGCCTTCGACCCCGTGGGCTGGGCGGTGACGGCGGCCTCGTTACTGACGATCGCCGCCATCACGGCCTGGGCTTCGGCGACGGTTGCAGTCCCACTCCGTCGCGAGATAGTGGCGACCGGCGTGGCCCTGGTTGTCGCGGCCCGCCGGCGGCCCTTGAGTCGCCAAGCCTTTGCCCGGCCCGCCACCGCGGGTCTCGTCCTGCTCCTGCTTGCGCTGACGCTGCCCGTGGCGGGCGACATGTTCAACTACGGGGCGGACTCGCACATCCTTGCCGGCGGTCCGCCCCGCCAGGGCCTCGTGCCCAACGAGGAATCCGTGCCCAGCTTCGCGCTGCCTTCGGAGGCTGCTTCCTCGACGCCGACGCCGCCGGCCACGGCCACCGCGAGCCCCACGGTGACGTCCTCGCCTTCGCCGACGCCTTCGCCGACGCCGCTTCCCTGGAAGGCGTCGCCGCCGACGGGTCAGGGCAAGATGGTGTATCTGGCGTTCGCCGCCCCCTGGAAGAATGCCGGTGCCGCCACGACGGAGGTGGCCATCTATCTTCCACCCGGTTACGACAGCAGCGGTGAAAGGCGGTACCCGACGTCCTACGAAGTGCCCTCGCCGTTCGCTCTGTTCAACGGTGGCATTCACGTCAAGGCGGCTCTCGACTCGCTCATCGATGACGGCACGATCCCTCCGGCTGTGTACGTGTTCATAAGCAGCGGCGTCGGGCCGTATCCCGATAGCGAGTGTGCGAACTCGACGGACGGCCTGGAATGGATGGAAACGTTCATGGGCGTAACGGTTCCGGCCTACATCGACAAGCACTACCGGACGATCGCCAGACCGGCCGCGCGAAGCATCTTTGGCATGTCACAGGGGGGCTACTGCGCGGCCATCCTGGCTCTGCGTCATCCCGATGTCTTTGGCGCGGCGATCTCGTTCTCCGGGTACTTCACGGCCGGCGCGGTCAGCGCCTCGAGCAAGCTTCCGTTCGGCAACAACCCATCCGTCATCGCCCGCGACTCGCCACGCGTCGTCGCGCCCGAACTCTCGTCCACTGTGCGAGCGAATCTCTACTTCGTTCTGGTGGCACAGACCAGCCAGGTCTTCTACGGGACGCAGGCGACCTCGTTCGAACAGGTCCTGACCGACGCCGGCTACCCCCACGATCTCATCGACGCGAGCCAGCCCCACGGCTGGCCTCAGGTCCGCGACGAGTTGGGTCGCGCCCTGACTTTGGTCGCCGTGAGGCAGGCCCAGACCGGCGTCTTCGACTAGCGGGTCCGAGCCCGCGGTCAGCCGGAGCTCGGTCCGCGGACAGCGTTCAGGACGTACCCCGTTGCCAGGGTGCAACCATGCATGATGCGCAGCCCGGCGTACGACTTTGTCCTGCCTTATGGACCGTCGGCCGGGGTCCGATAACTAGGTTGCGGACCTGACGCTGGGTCAGCCAAACGCCAACTGGGGATCGCATCGTGTCTATGTCGGGCCTCCTGAACCTGCCTGCCGCCGCCATTCACGAGTCGCTGCGCAGAGTCTGCATCGCCGGCTTGGCGCTCGCACTCGCCGGACTGGCGACTGTCACGACCGCCGGCCCGACGTACGCCTGGGGCGGCGCGGCGTTCAGCTCCGGTGACGAGCAGCTGCTCTTCTCCCTGACCAACCAGGATCGGGCCTCCGCCGGTCTCAACGCGCTGGTGAACGATTCGTATCTGCACAAGAAGGCCGAGTGGCGAGCCCAGGACATGGGCGACCGGGACTACTTCTCCCACGAGATCCCGCCGGACAACGCCATGGTCTTCACCTACATGCAGCAGGACGGGTACTGCTTCACGGTCGCCGGCGAGAACATTGGCCTGAGCACTTACAGCGACGCCGACGCGACCAACCGCATCGAAACGGCCTTCATGGGATCCACGAGCCACCGTACCAACATCCTGGGATCGTGGGCCCACATGGGAGTCGGGGCGTACAAGGCCGCGGACGGACGCAAGCTGTATGCGGTCCTCTTCTCGGTCCCGTGCGGCGTTACCGTCCCGACCCCGACGCCGGTGGCGACGCCTCCGCCGGACCCGGTCGTGACCGCTCCCCCGGACCCGGTCGTGACCGCTCCCCCGGACCCGGTCGTGACCGCTCCCCCGGACCCGGTCGTGACCGCTC
>JBEKPL010000024.1:0-30074 GCA_049520815.1 Candidatus Limnocylindrales bacterium | reverse complement strand
CGCCGTCATAGACATCGTGCGTGCCGGGAATGATCACCGTCCGGATGCTCGCCCTGGCAAGCCGTCCCAGTTCCGCAGCCACGCGCTCGACCGACCGACGGGGCTGAGTGTTCGAGTCGAACAGGTCCCCGGCGATCAGGAAGAGGTCCACCTTCTCCGCCAAGGCCAGATCGACCGTCGCCCGGAAGGCGGCGAATTGGCGCTCGCGCAAGACCGAGGCACGTTCGCCCAGGTCTGTGTGCCGAGCCCCGAGGTGGACGTCTGCGGTGTGTAGCAAGCGAAGCATCGGGCCAGTGGTTCCTTCTTGAGCCCGGGCACCACAGGGTTCGCGCCCGATCCGCGGATGCTCGCGCGGCTGGCCGCATGATCGCGACGCTCGGACCTGCCAGCCACCGTTGCGGCGCCGGCCCGGTCCGACGCGCCGATTGTGCCAGGTTCCGCGACAACCGACGCAACGAGGTTGAGAGGCGGCACGGCCCCTGTCTCGTTCTGTTCGACGATCCGGAACGCCCATTCTGCCGCAACCGGCTCGAGTGGTATCCTGCCGCCCTGCCGGTGCGTCCCAGACAAGCACCTCGAGAACCGCACATTGTCGACCGGATCCGCCAAGCCTCCCAGCAGCGCCGATCTGCGGCCGGGCGCGGGCTCGGTTCGAATGTCCCGGGCACGGTCGGCTCGGAACCTGCGGCTCCGGGAGGAGAAACGTGACCTACGTCGATCGAACCCTGACCTGTGTCGACTGCGGCACCGAGTTCGTCCATTCGGCCGAAGACCAGGAGTACTACACGCAGAAGGGGTTCGTCTCGGATCCCAAACGATGCCCGAGCTGCCGAGCCGCCAGGCGCACCATGCGCGACGCCGGCGAGGGTTCAGGTCGCGACCGAGGCGGCAACGGGGGCCCGCGCGAGTACTTCGCGGTCGTCTGCTCGCGCTGCGGCAACCAGGCTCAGGTTCCGTTCAAGCCGCACATGGACCGGCCGGTCTACTGCTCCGACTGCTTCCGCATCGTGCGCGACGAGCAGGGCGCGCAGCCGGCTCCCCCGAATCAATAAGCGGCGGCCGCCTTCCGGCGACCGCCGCTCCGTGCACGAGAGGCTACGCGGCCTTGCTGGAGGTCCACTCCATGTAGGCGGCGTAGGCGGCAAGCACACCGCCGGCGACAACCATGACGTCCGCGACGTACATGAAGATCGGGGGCTCGGGGCCGAAACCGCCGGCGCGGATGAGCTGTCCCAGGACGATGAGGATCGCGAGCACGGCGGTGGCGCCCGCGACGCCCAGGAGGATCTGTGCGTACGGCATCGGCCAGGTGATGTTCATGTTGGGGGCGGCATGGAGGTAGACCACCACCAGCGACGCGACGGCTGCGATGAGGGTCAGCCACACGAAGAGGCTGGCGGTGTCGGCAGTGAAGTAGTTCACGCTCACGCCAGGAATGTTGTACCCGGCAATGTTGCCGCCGCCGTACGACTTCGTGGCGAGGATCAGGCCGACCAGAACGCCGAGCACGGCGAGTGCTGCCCCATAGACGACCAGTTTCTCTCGAGCGGATACCTTGGCCCATAGCTGATTCAGCACGAGTAGATCCTCCTTCTCGTAATACGCCCAGCGGCACCCTTGGAGGTTCGCTGGCTGCCTCGCTCCTTTTCGGCCTCAATGACGGGTCCCAAGGCCGATGAGAACGAGCGCAGCCTACACCCCGGCATACACCGTGACCAGATGGTATTGCAGGACCGAACGAATACGAACCGTGAAATGCCCATTTCGGTGGGGGGGTTCCAATCAAATGCCGCCCAGGAGAGCCCTCGACGACCTTTTCTCCTCGCATTTCCGGTCGTCTGGGCCGCGTCGCCGGTTTATACGGCCATTTCCGGGGTTCTTCATCCAGCCGACCTGCCCGTTTCGGCAGGTGGAACCTCGGATTCAGCCCCGCAACGCTAGGCATCCCCGGCGGGGTTCGAGCCGGGCCTCTGGTAGAATGCTAGCCGCTCCCCGATTGGCGTGGCCATATTTCGAGCGCCCGCGGATCCGTCTGGCGGCGGTCGCCAAGCCTGGCCGTCCGTGCCGGCAACGCCAGGGTTGGGAGATGGAGGAGGAACCATGGCTCGGCCTGTCCGCACGGCGGTCGCCCCGAACCCTCTCCGGCCGGTGAAGTCGCACCTGATCGAGGAGTACAACGCGCGGACGAACATCGTTCGCTGCGATTGCGGTTGGTCTGGCAACGCCGACGACTTCGCCGTCCACCGTCGGGCAGTCGGCGCCGTCAGCCCCTCCTGATCGGCCGACCAGGCGGAGCTTCGGGTTCCGCACCCCGCGAGTCGTCCCCGGAAGACCACGTCCGGCCGCTTGCGACGTACGAAGACCTGGGCTACCGGGATGTGTTCTGGGCTGCTCGCGCCTACGAAGACGCCTGCGACCGGATCGCGCTGAGGGCTTTGCTGCCGCCTGGCGGCGGACGGCTGATCGAGGTCGGAGCCGGCTTCGGTAGGCTGGCCGGCGAGTACGTCGGCTACGAGAAGGTCGTTCTTCTCGACTCGTCCGAGGTGCACGTGGCGGCGGCGCGCGAGGCACTGGGCCAGGACCCACGCTACGAGGTCACGCTCGGCGATGCTCTGGCCCTCCCTTATGACGACGGCCACTTCGACACCGCCGTCTGCGTCCGGACGCTCCACCACTTCGAAGACCCGGCGCCGGTGCTGGCCGAGCTGGGTCGAGTCGTGCGCCCGGGCGGGGCGCTCGTCCTGGAGTTCGCCAACAAGCGCAACCTGAAGGCCATCGCCCGCCACCTGCTGGGCCGCCAGAGCTGGTCGCCGTTCGATCTCGGGGCCGTGGCGTACAAGCCGCACCATTTCGACCACGCCCCGGTGAGCGTCCGCCGCTCGCTGCACGCAGCCGGTTTCTCGATCCGGCGAATGCGGGCCGCGTCGCTCTTCAGGCTGCCGAGCCCCTGCCGCCGGCTGCCCGCCGGACTTCTGGCCGGCGCGGAGTCGATGCTGCAAGAGCCGCTGGGCTCGATCACGCCGGGGCCGTCCGTCTTCGTGCTGGCGCGACGGACCGGCGGACCGCCCCACCCGAGGATCTGACCCCTTCGGGTACACTGCGGCCAGAAGGAGGCGGCGCCACCGAGACCCAGATCCACTCGACCGCGTCCGAACAGGTCGCCCCCACGATGCCCGCGACACAAACCGATCAGCCGCCGGCAGGCCCCGTCCGGACTCGCGAGGAGCGCCTGCTCCTGCTCCGTCCGTTGCTGCAGCAGCGGATCCTCGTCCTCGACGGCGCGACCGGAACGCTCGTCCAGCGCTACGGCCTGTCGGAGGCCGACTTTCGCGGCGAGCGTTTCCTAGACCATCCGCGCGACGTTCGGGGCGACAGCGATCTGCTGACACTGACCCGACCGGACGTTGTCCGAGCCGTCCACGACGCCTATCTGGCGGCCGGAGCGGACATCATCACCACCGACACGTTCACGGCCACGCGTATCGCCCAGGCCGACTACGGGCTGGAGAGCGTCGCGTACGAGATGCACGTCGAGGCGGCCCGCATCGCCCGTGCCGCCGCCGACGCCGCCGAGGCGCGAGAGCCCGGGCGACCGCGCTTCGTCGTCGGTTCGTTGGGGCCCACCAACAAGACCGCCTCGATCTCACCGGACGTGGCCGACCCGGCCGCCCGCTCGGTCACCTTCGGGCAGCTGGCCGAGGCGTACGCAGAGGCCGCCCGCGGGCTGCTGCTCGGCGGCGCCGACCTGCTGATGATCGAGACCATCTTCGACGTACTCAACGCCAAGGCCGCGATCTTCGCCGTCGAGGGCATCTTCGACGAGTTGGGCGTGCGCGTCCCGTTGTGGATCTCCGGGACGATCACCGACGCGAGCGGCCGCACGCTCTCCGGCCACACCGTCGAGGCGTTCTGGAACGCGATCCGCCACGCCGAGCCGCTGATCGTGGGGCTCAACTGCGCGCTGGGGGCGCGGCAGCTGCGGGCGCATGTCGAGGAGCTGTCCGGACTGGCCGACACCTTCGTCGCCGCTCATCCGAACGCGGGACTGCCCAACGAGTTCGGGGGCTACGACGAGTCGCCCGAGGCAATGGCCGCCATCCTCCACGAATTCGCCGAGGCGGGCCTGGTCAACGTGATCGGCGGCTGCTGCGGGACTGGGCCGGCGCACGTGGCCGCGATCGCGGAGGCCGCGCGCGGGCTCGCCCCGCGTCCGGTGCCGCACCGGCCGCCGGCGCTCCGGCTGGCCGGCCTGGAGGCGCTGAACGTCGGCGAGGGCAGCCTGTTCGTGAACATCGGCGAGCGGACGAATGTTTCCGGCTCGCGCGCCTTCGCCCGCCGGATCGTGGAAGGCGACTTCGACGGCGCGCTGGAGATCGCCCGCCGCCAGGTGGAGGGCGGCGCCCAGGCCATCGACGTCAACATGGACGAGGCCTTGCTCGACTCGGAGGCGGCGATGACCCGCTTCCTCAGTCTGGTGGCCTCCGAGCCGGCGATCTGCCGCGTTCCCGTGGTCGTCGACTCCTCGAAATGGTCGGTCATCGAGGCGGGGCTGCGCTGCATCGGCGGCAAGCCGATGGTGAACTCGATCTCGCTCAAGGAAGGCGAGAAGCAGTTCTTGCGCCAGGCCAGACTGGCCCGCCGATACGGGGCCGCCGTCATCGTCATGGCCTTCGACGAGCAGGGCCAGGCCGACACGGTCGAACGCAAGGTCGAGATCTGCCGGCGCGCATACCGGCTCCTGACCGAGCAGGCCGGCTTCCCGGCGGACGAGATCGTCTTCGATCCGAACATCTTCGCCATCGGGACCGGCATCGAGGAGCACGCCGGCTACGCCGTCGCGTACCTGGAGGCAACCCGTCGCATCAAGGCCGAGCTGCCGGGCGTTCGAGTCAGTGGCGGCGTCAGCAACGTCTCGTTCGCCTTCCGCGGCAACGACCCCGTGCGCGAGGCGATCCACGCCGTCTTCCTGTACCACGCCATCGCCGCTGGCATGGACATGGGCATCGTCAACCCCGGACAGCTTGCGGTCTACTCGGAGATCGCTCCGGAGCTGCTGGAGCGCGTCGAGGACCTGGTCCTCAACCGCCGTCCGGATGCCACCGATCAGCTGCTGGAGGTCGCCGGCCGGTACGCCGGCCAGGGAGTGGCCAGACTCGAGGCGGACCTGCGATGGCGAGACCTGCCAGTCGACGACCGGCTGCGGCACGCCCTGGTCGAAGGCATCGACACGTGGGTCGTGGAGGACACCGAGGAAGCGCGCCTCGCGGCCGGCCGCCCGATCGAGGTGATCGAAGGGCCGCTCATGGCCGGCATGAACACCGTCGGCGACCTCTTCGGGGCGGGCAAGATGTTCCTGCCCCAGGTGGTCAAGAGCGCCCGCGTCATGAAGAAGGCGGTCGCGCACCTGGTGCCGTACCTGGAAGCGGAGAAGGCAGCCCTCGGCGACGCCCGGCCGCGGGGCCGCATCCTCATGGCCACCGTCAAAGGCGACGTCCACGACATCGGCAAGAACATCGTCGGCGTCGTGCTGGCGTGCAACAACTACGAGGTGCTGGACCTGGGCGTGATGGTCCCCGCGGCGCGGGTCCTCGAGACGGCGCGCCACGAGAATGTGGACGTCGTGGGGCTCTCCGGACTGATCACGCCGTCCCTGGAGGAGATGGCCCACGTCGCCGGCGAGCTGGAGCGCGAGGGGTTCCGGGTGCCGCTGCTGATCGGCGGCGCCACCACCTCGCGAGCCCACACCGCGGTGAAGATCGCGCCGCGCTACGGCGCGCCGGTGGTCCACGTGGCCGATGCGTCCCGGGCAGTTGGGGTCGTCTCGGAGCTGCTCGGCGACGGCGCCGCGGAGTACGCGGCGGGTGTCGTCGCCGACCAGGAGAGGACGCGAGCTGAGCGAGCCGGGCGGCGTGAGCGCGTGACCAGGGTCTCCATCGAGACCGCCCGATCCAATCGAGCGCCGGTCGATTTCCGGCTGGCTGCGCCCCGGCCGACCTTCCTGGGCGCTCGCGCCTTCGACGACTACCCGCTGGCCGAGCTGGTCGAGCGCATCGACTGGTCGCCCTTCTTCGCGGCCTGGGAGCTGAAGGGCGCGTTCCCGGCGATACTGGAGGCCCCAGGCGTGGGCGAGTCGGCCCGGTCCCTGTACGAGGACGGCCGCCGGCTGCTCGACCGCATCGTCGGCGATCGATCGCTGCGGGCGCGGGCGGCGGTCGGTTTCTGGCCCGCCAACTCGGTCGGTGACGACATCGAGATCTACTCCGACGCCGAACACCGCAAGGTGCTGGCGGTCGTCCATACGCTGCGCCAGCAGATGGAGAAGCCGCCGGGCCGCCCCAACGTGAGCCTGGCCGACTTCGTCGCCCCTCGACCGGCTGGGGTCGTGGACTACGTGGGCGCGTTTGCCGTCACGGCGGGCGTGGGCTCGGCCGAGCTGGTGGCCCGCTTCGAGGCCGCCCACGACGACTACTCTGCGATCATGACCAAGGCCCTGGCGGATCGGCTGGCCGAGGCGTTCGCGGAGCGGATGCACCAGCTGGTCCGGCGCGAACTGTGGGGATACGCCCCCGCCGAGGCGCTGGACAACGCCGCGTTGATCGCCGAGGAGTATCAAGGCATCAGGCCGGCGCCGGGATACCCGGCCTGCCCGGACCATACGGAGAAGGCGACCCTGTTCGCGTTGCTCGAGGCCGAGGCTCGCGCCGGGATCGCCCTGACCGAATCCTTCGCCATGCTCCCGCCGGCGTCGGTCTCCGGCTACTACTTCTGGCGCCCCGAGGCGCACTACTTCGGCGTGGGTCGCATAGGGCGCGACCAGCTCGAGGACTATGCCCGCCGCAAGGGCTGGTCCGTCGAGGAGGCGGCTCGCTGGCTGGCCCCCAACCTGGACGACGAATAGAGGGCCGGCACCGGGCGCCTCCACCAAGGCTGCCCAGCGCCTCGAGTCTCTTGGCTTCCGGGTCAAGGAACACCACGGCGGCCTGCAGGACTGGAAGAGGCAGGGCCACCCGACCGAACACTCATAGGAGCCGGCCACCGGCCAAGCCCGGGTAGACTTGACGCCGACACCAGCGGAGGTCTGCGTTGAGCGAGGCACGCGTGGCGAATCTCACGAGTACGGGCGGCGAGCGATCCGGCGAGGCGGACACGGACTCGATCGTGGTGCTGGACTTCGGGAGCCAGTACAGCCAGCTCATCGCCCGACGCGTACGCGAGCTGAACGTCTACTCGGAGCTGCTTCCGTTCGACACTCCGTGGAGCGAGATCGCCGCCCGCAAGCCAAGGGGCGTGATCCTGTCCGGCGGTCCCGCCAGCGTCTACGAAGAGGGCGCGCCACACCCCGATCCGGCCATCTGGACGGGCGGCATCCCTCTTCTCGGCATCTGCTACGGGCTGCACCTGATGGCCCAGGGGTTGGGCGGTGAGGTCGTGTCGTTCGCCCGCAAGGAATTCGGGCCGGCCGTCGTCTCCGTCGTCGAATCGAGCGGCCTGTTTGCAGGCCTGGCGGCCGAACAGTCGGTCTGGATGAGCCACGGCGACTCGATCGCCCGATTGCCCGACGGCTTCCGCGTGAGCGCTCGGACCGACTCGACTCCCTACGCCGCCGTCGCCGACCCGGACCGCCGCCTGTACGGCATCCAGTTCCACCCCGAGGTCGTCCACACGCCCAAGGGCCGCGAGATCCTGCGCAACTTCGTCGTCGGCATCGCCGGCGCCCGCCAGACCTGGACGGCGGCCAACTTCATCGCCTCCACCGTGGAGGAGATCCGGCGCCGCGTTGACGAACACGGCCGCGCACCCGGGACCGACGACCGGGTGCTGTGCGCGCTCTCCGGGGGAGTGGACTCGGCCGTGGCCGCGACGCTCGTTCACCGCGCCGTCGGCGATAGGCTGACCTGCGTTCACGTCGACCACGGCATGATGCGCAAGAACGAGACCGAGCTGCTGGCAACGGCCTTCAAGCAGCTCGGCGTCCGGGTCATCGTCGTCAACGCCCGCGAGCGGTTCCTGGCCAAGCTACAGGGCGTGATCGACCCCGAGCGCAAGCGCCACATCATCGGCAACGAGTTCATCCGCGTCTTCGAGGAAGAGGCCGCCAAGCTCGGCCGGATCGACTTTCTGGCCCAGGGCACTCTCTACCCCGACGTGATCGAGTCGGCCACTTCCGACAAGGAGAAGTCCGCGGCCAAGATCAAGACCCACCACAACGTGGGCGGCCTGCCGAAGGACCTCACCTTCCAGTTGATCGAGCCGTTGCGCTACCTCTTCAAGGACGAGGTCCGGGCCGTCGGCACGGAGTTGGGGCTCCCGGAATCGATGGTCCAGCGCCAGCCCTTCCCGGGACCGGGCCTGGCCATCCGAATCATCGGCGAGGTCACGGCCGAGCGACTCGATACACTGCGCGAAGCCGACTGGATTGTCATCGACGAGATCAAGGCCGCCGGACTGTACCGCAGCGTCTGGCAGTCCTTCGCGATTCTGACACCACTCCTCTCCGTCGGGGTCATGGGCGACGGCCGAACCTACGCCAACGTCGTGGCCATTCGCGCCGTCACATCGGAGGACGCCATGACGGCCGACTGGGCGAAGCTTCCGTACGAGTTGCTGGGCAAGATCAGCTCTCGGATCGTCAACGAGGTGCCGGGCGTGAACCGGGTCGTCTACGACATCAGCTCCAAGCCACCGGCCACGATCGAGTGGGAGTAGGTTCGGTATGAGCGGCGGCGCGACCTCTGACCCGGAGCCGAAGAAGCCCGATCGTATCTGCGCCTGGTGCTCGGCAAGAGCGGAAGCCGACCGAATCCGCTGCTCCCAATGCGGGGCCGAGCTTGCCCAGCGGGAAACCATCGACGGCCTGACGATCAGTGGCGTGACCGTTGTCGACCCGGCGCTGGTCGGACCGGAGACGCATCGCACGATTGGCACCGTGTGGTCCGAGAGGGCCGGCAGCGTCACCATCATCGGCTCGCAGCCAGAGACGACGAGCAGGCCATGCGATCCTGCGACCCTGGGCGAGCCGAGCGAAGCGGCGCGGTGCGTTGTACGGCGACTGGATGGCCTCGCAACCCCGGAGGGATCGGACAAGGCATCCCCGGGACACGACAGCTAGCACGCCGGCTGCAAGGCAGGATCTTTGGCGCGATCGCGATCTTCGTAGGCTGGCTGTCCATGGCGATTGGGGCCTCGGCGGCCCTGGTAACCTCGCAGTTTTCGGTCTGGAGCACGATGACGGCAGGCGTCGCCATGGATCGGGCGCATTACCTCAAATCGGCCTGGGTCGCTAGACTCGCGGCATGCGGAGTACGCCGACAGCGAGTCAACCACCGAGGAACAGCGGAGGCACGACCAGGTGCGTTCACAAGGATCCGATCCGGACGAAACGGATCGCGACGACGACCAGAACCCACATCCGGTCTTTGAGCGTGGCGGCTGGGGCGGCGGCCCCAGACGCGTGAGATTTCGCGGCCCATCGGGCGACATGCCTGAGTTCCACGTGGGCCGCGGCTGGATCATCCTCGGCGTTGCCGTCCTCGTGCTCGTTGTCCTGCTGTCGCTGTTCGGGTTGACCGTCGGCCTTGCCACCGACGCGATCTGGTTCGGCAGTGTCGGCTTCGCCAACGTCTTCTGGACCCGGCTCGGCACGCAGGTCCTCTGCTTCCTCGGCGGAACGCTGGTCGCCTTCCTCTTCCTGTGGGTCAACGTCTGGCTCGCCGGACGGTTCATCCCGAAGGGCCAGCTTCGTCGCTTCTCCCTGGACGACCTGCTCGATCGCTTCAACGTCGACCGCTACCTGGGCGGCGGGACGACCGGCGGCGGGCCCTTCGGTGACCCTCCCACCCGAACGATCCCCAGGTCCGTCGATACGGTCCAGGTCCCGGACATCGGCCGACCCGTCTTCTGGGGCCTGCTCGCGGTCGGATTGCTGGTCGCCCTCGGATTGGGGGGCTTAGTGGCCAGCGGCTGGACGACAGTTCAGCTCTTCCTGCATCGGGTTCCGTTCGGCCAGGTCGACCCGACCTTTGGCAGAGACATCTCCTTTTACCTCTTCGAGCTGCCGCTCTACCGGCTCGCGCAGTCATACGCCAACGCGCTGCTACTCGTGACGATCGCCATCGTAGGCATCCGCTACCTGGTGGCCGTCGTCTCCGGTGCTTCGATGCCGACCCCAGCTCGCGTACAGCTCGGGCTTCTGGCAATGCTCTATCTGTGGTCGGTCGCGCTTGGATACCAGCTGGACCGGTACGAGCTGGTCTACAGCGGCACCAGTGGAATCTTCCAGGGCGCCAGCTACACGGACATGGCCGCCAGGGTTCTGGCAATCACCGTCATGACCGTCCTGGCGGCCTTCGCCGGCGCCTTCATCCTCGGGTTCGCGTATACACGGATGCGGACCCCGCTCATCCTGACGCTGGCGGTCTGGCTCGGCGCCTACGCGGTTCTCGATGTCGGCTACCCGCTGGCAGTCCAGCGACTCGCGGTGGTTCCAAACCAGCAGGCGCAGGAATCGCCCTACATCAAGAACAACATCGACATGACGCGCCTGGCCTTCGACCTGACCGACTGGACCGGCTCGACCTACCAGCCGGGGTCGACGGTCTCCCAATCGGCGGTCCAGAGTGAAGCGTCGACCATCCAGAACGTCCGCCTGTGGGACTACCGGCCTCTCGGCCAGACTCTCGACGGGCTGCAGGTAATCCGCCAGTACTACAGCTTCGCGGACGTGGACACCGACCGGTACACCTTCACGGACGCCGCCAGCTGCTCGCCGCAGCCCGCTCCGTGCGTCCGGCAGGTCATGCTCTCCGGCCGTGAACTCGACGAGACGCAGCTTGCCCAGCTCACAAACGGAGACCAGAGCTGGGTCAACCAGCACATCACCTACACCCACGGCTACGGTCTGGTCATGGTCCCGGTCAACGAAGTCGCCGGGGGCGGCCAGCCGAACCTGTTGATCAAGAACCTGCCGCCGGTTTCGTCGGGCGGGGCTCCCACAATCACCGAGCCGCGCATCTACTTCGGCACGCAGGAGTCCAACTACGTGATCGTCGGGGCTCAGAGCAAGGAGTTCGACTATCCCTCGGCAACGGGCACCGGCGGAGACGCCTACAACAACTGGACCGGTACGACGGGCATCAAGCTGGACACGCCGCTCTCCCGGCTCCTGTTCGCGGCTCGCTTCGGCGATCTGAACCTGCTGATCAGCAACCAGATCACGGGCAGCAGCCAGCTGTTGTTCAACCGCTCCATTCAGGACCGGGTTCAGGCGATCGCGCCATTCCTCCGATACGACAAAGACCCGTACCTGGTCGTGACCGCCGCCGGGCGACTGGACTACGTGCTCGACGCCTACACGACGAGTTCCGCGTTCCCCGATGCGAACTCGTACGACCCGGGCAGCGACTCTACGCGGAACGGCCTCGCCGGCGATTCCTTCAACTACGTTCGCAACAGCGTGAAGGTGGTAATGGACGCCTACGACGGCACCATGACGTTCTACGTGGCCGATCCCAACGACCCCATCATCCAGGCCTGGCAGGGCGTGTTCCCGGGCCTGTTCACCCCGATCGACCAGATGCCCGAGGACGTGCAGGCGCACATTCGATATCCCGAGGATCTGTTCAACGCCCAGACCACCCAGTTCGAGAAGTACCACGTAACCGACCCGGGCGTCTTCTACCAGGGCAACGACGTCTGGGAGGTGCCCCAGACCTCCGACTCGAGCGGGACCGGCCCTCAGCAGCTTGCGCTCGAGGCCTACTACGTGGAGATGCGCGTGCCCGGTAAGGACGCCCCCGAGTTCATGCTCCTCCAGCCGATGGTTCCGCAGGGCCGCAAGAACATGATCGCCTGGGTCGCCGCCCACAACGACTATTCCACCTCATACGGGCAGGTCAGCGTTTTCGACTTCCCGCGCGATTCCAACGTCTTTGGCCCCGAACAGATCCAGGCCCTCATCGCCCAGAACCCGAGTATCAGCCAGCAGATCACGTTGTGGGGCCAGGTCGGCAGCAAGGTCATCCTCGGGAACCTGCTCGTGATTCCGCTGCAGGACTCGCTGATGTACATCGAGCCGGTCTACCTTCAGGCGTCGTCCAACGGCTTGCCGGTCTTCCAGAAGGTGATCGTGGGCACGCCGACGCAGATCGTCTGGGGCAACACGCTCGATGACGCACTGAATCAGATCTACGCGGGCCAGGGCGGTACCGGACCCGGCGCCTCGCCGTCACCGGGGGCTTCCCCGGGAGCGTCGGCATCCCTCGCGGTCACGCCAACCCCCGGCCCCACGGCCACGGCCGCGGGCTCGCCAACGGCCCTCCCCAGCGTCTCGCTGAGCGGTAGCGCGCAGCAGCTTATCGCCCAGGCCAACGCGCACTACGAGGCCGCCCAGCAAGCTCTTCGCAACGGCGACCTGGCGACGTATCAGAAGGAGATGAACACCGTCGGACAGCTGCTGACGCAGCTTCAGACCGTGCTCGGCACACCCGCTCCTTCGGGGCATTAGCCTGTGGTCGAGCGAGCGGAGCGGCTCGCCGACGCGCGAACCGATGCCTGGGCCGGGCGAGGCTGGGCCAGGCGCATGCGTCTCGCCCTCGCGTTCGGCGCGGGCGGGTTCGACATCGTCGTGGTCGCGCTCGCGGGGTTCTTGATTCGGGGCGGGATCGTCCTGCTGGCCCTGCCCAGCGTGGTGCTGCCGTCCGTGATCGGCATAGCCGGCGTCACCGGCGTCGACGCGTTCGGCATCGACGGCCGCCCCACGATGTGGTTCTTCGAGATCGTGACGATCGTCATAGGCGGGGTGGTCGCGTGGCTGGCTCTGGCCAGCGTCATCGGCTCGCTCATCGACGTATGGCTGATCGAAGCCGCGGTAGGCGGGACGGACAGACCGATCCGTCGGGGGCGACCCCTGCCCGGCATCGGTCTTCTCCTGGATATGGTCGCCGTCCGGGGCATCTGTCTCCTGCCCCTCGCCGGCGCCCTGGCATGGGCCGGCTCGCGCATCTACACGGCCGCGTACGACGAGCTGACCACGCCCAGCAACCTGGCCACGCCGCTGCCCGTACGGATTGTGGAGAACGCCGCCGACGCCGTCATCCTGGTCACGGTCGTCTGGCTGGCGACCGAGACGATCGCCGCACTCGCCGTTCGGCGGCTGGTCCTTTCGGATGACGGAGTAAGGCGATCCCTCGTCGGAGCACTCGTTCAGATCGTTCGGAGACCCGCTTCAACCGCCGCGACCGTGCTGGCTTCGACCGGAGCGACGGTACTCGCCACGGCCCTTGCCCTCGCTGCCACGGCGACGGCCTTCGACTGGTGCCGCGTCGCCGCCAGGAACCAGCAGCCGATCGCGGTCGCGCTCGATTTCGGCCCGCTGAGTACGACACGCGACTTTCGCCCGGTCGTCTTCGTCCTGACCGCCCTGGTTCTCGCCATCGCCTGGGTGACGGCAGCTGCCCTGTCCGGAATCGCTTCGGCCTGGAGAAGCGCGGCCTGGACGGGCGAGGTCGAGGCCTCGATGTCCAACGACCGAATAGGCCCGGCCCCCGCTGAGTTGGGACTATCGGGCGGGCCCGGAGAGAGATCGGGGGATTGACTCAGACGCCCCGCCGCGTGAAACCTCGGTGGAGTGCGGCCAACTTGTTCCGGCCGTCCTGAGCGAAGGGATCCGCGTGGTCGACTCGACGATCTGCCCGAGATGCTCATCGCCCGTACCCTCCGGCGAGGCTTTCTGCGCCAACTGCAGCGCGCCTCTGTCTGGCGTCGCCGAACGCGAGGCCCGGCCTGTCGTTCCCGGCGCCCGCGAACGTTCAGGCCGAGGGTCGGGACCGAAGAGCCCGAAGGCTCCCGGCACCATCGCCGGCGCCGACGCCGAAGAGGCGACGCCTGCCCGGGCCTCGACCGATGCGGCCGATCGGCGGGCCACCGCGCCGGCCGCCCCGCAAGCCGGTTTGCCCCCTACCGCGCCCGCAGACTCGCGACTCGTGGCGCTCGGCCTGGGCCTAGATGCCCCGGCATCGTCTGCCCCTTCAGGCGAGCCCCAGTCGCACGACCCGGTCGCTCCACCGGTCCACATGCCCGGCAGCTGGGAGCTCGACCTGGGACCGCTCGCCCGAGAGACGACCGTGCCCCAGGCGCCGGACCCGAGACCCGCCGACGATGCCGCAGGCCACGTCCCCGGCGGCTACCTCCCGCCGTCGGCAACATATCGCGGTTCCGGTTGGGCGTCGCCGGAGCGGGGCCAGGCCGGTCCGGGCAGTCGATCCCCCGGCTCGAGGATGAGCGTGTCGATCGGCGCGGTTCCGGTCACGCCGGCCGATATCGGTTCGCCGTTGGAGCCGGCTCCGGGAACGCCCTGGCCGGCGCCGGCCCCGATCGCACCACCCGCCCCGGAATTGGTGACACCGCCGACTCAACAACTGCACGAGTCACCCTCTGCCCAGGCACCCGCGGAGACACCTGCCGCCACTGTCTCCGCTCGAAAGGAGACCGTCCGGGAGCTCGTGGCGTTCGGGCTCGTGGCCGCGGGCGGAGTGGTGGGTTTCGCCAGCTTCTTCCTGCCGTGGGCCGGTTCGACGGGAATCGGCATCGGGACCGTTGCGATGGCCGGTTCCCCGCCACAACCCAACCAGTGGGCCTGGGGAATGCCCGCCGCAGTCCCGCTGTTCCTTCTGACCGGCCTCATCCTGGGTGCGGCAGCCGGCAGCGACCGGGCCCAGCAGCGGCTTCCGGAACTTGCGCCGGCCATCGGGCGCGTCACCGACGTGATGCTGCCGATGCTCCTGGGCGGCCTCTACTTCGGCGTCGGCCTGCTCTACTGGACCCTGCCGTACGGGTTCGGGACGGGCATCTTCGTCCTGATCGTTGGAGCGTGCCTGCTCCTGGCCGGTTCGATCGTCGCCCTGTTCTTCCCGCCCGAGGACGACTCGATCGCGGGCTGATCCCCGAGACGCCGCGTGCCGGCCCGGCGCGTCACCCTTCCCGGTCCCGCGGCGTCACAGGCCGGGAGCCGGAGCCGGAGCCAGATCGGGCCCTGGTAGACTTCCTGAGCGCCTCTCGAAGCGCGGCGGACGCTCGCGAGGATAGAGTCGAGAGAGAACGAGCCCGATGCCCAACGATCTGACCGGCCTGGCAGGAAACGCCTTCGGGGCGTTCTTCGAGAGCGCCATCGTCCAGCTGTTCCTGATGTCGGGCATCCTCTATCTCTTCGTCGTCTGGCTCGCGGCCTCCTTCTGGGCCTTCAGGGACATGCACGAGCGCAGCGAGAATCCCGTCCTGCCATACCTTGCGGCAGGCTTGATCCTCCTGTGCACGCCATTCCTGTTCGTGCTCGGCGTAGTGGTCTACCGAGTCATTCGGCCGTCGGAGAGGCTCGGCGAGGTATATGAGAGGAACCTCGCCGAGGAGGCGCTCTTGGCCGAGGTCGAGGCGATCAAGACCTGCCGCAACTGCGATCGGCGAGTGAATGCCGAATGGATCATCTGCCCCTGGTGCCGAACCCGACTGAACCGCGTCTGTCCCAACTGCAGCAAGCTGGTGGGCCTGGATTGGACGATATGCGCCTGGTGCGGCAAGGATTTCGAGCGCGCCGCGGTAACCGAGCGGGCAGCGGTCGTGACGGGGCCTATCCCCGCCCCCGTCACGGGAGCCGCACCCGGGCAACCCGCGGGCGGTAGGATCATCAACAGAAAGCCTGCCGCTGGCGGCTGAGGCAACGATCCTCGGAGGCTCCATCTCGCCTCATGGCCGACGATCGGTGGGAGCCATACCAGCCCGGCGCGGAACCTGACGGGGAGGCGGCCGGCGTCGGCGGACGGGACGAGCCCGCGGCGATCGAGGAGGCTCAATCCGGCGACTCGACGCCCGCTCGGTCCGCCCCAGCCAGCCAGCCCCCGCAGGACACACCGGCCGCATCCACCGCCGGGACGCTGAGAGAGCCGCTTGCCACGCACGCGACTCGCAATGTGCCGCCGCCCGAACCGCCGGCTCAATCCGCGGCCGCGCCACCTCAGGCAGGCTATCAGGCCCCGCCGCAGACAGGGCCGCCGCAGCCGGGCTACGGACAGTGGCCGCAGACAGGACCGCCGCAGCCGGGCTACGGACAGTGGCCACAGGCATGGCCGCCGCAGACAGGGCCGTGGCAGCCGGGCTACGGGTCGTGGCAGCCTGGGCCGTGGAACGCGTGGCCGGCAGCCCCGGCGCCGGCCGCCTGGCCGGCAGGCGCGTGGGCTCCGTCGCCCGGGGAGCTGCCAATCGGCTACGTCCCCTGGGGATACTCCAACCCTCCCGACGTGCCGCTCGTGCTCGAGCCACCGGGCAGGTTCCATCCGCAGACTCCTCCGCGAACTCTCATTTCGCTCAGAGGACGTGTCTCGCCGAGGCTCTACTCGGCGGGCCTGGCCCTGGGCTTGCCGGGCTTGCTGGCCCTCCTCTTCCTGGAGGTGGCCTCTCGGATGGGCTGGAAGTTGGGGCTCGGCACGGTCCCGGCCTGGGTATTCGTAGAGACGATCTGCGCCGTCGCAGCCATCGGGCTGATCGTAGCGGCGATCGCGCAGTCCCGGCAACGGCGCGCGGACGGGTGGCAGGACTACGCCGGCCCGTCACCTTTCCTGGTGATGGCCGCGCTGCTGGCGATCGTCACGGGCGTCGGCCTGCCCGTCGCGGGCGCACTCGCGACGGGCGGCGTGGACACGGATTCCGCCACCGGCACCTTGCTCCTGCTCCTCGTCTACCTCGGGGCTTACCTGGGACTGGTCCACTTCCTGGCCGTCCGACCGGGAGCCCTGACGTGGCGCGACGTCATGCGACCGAGACATCTGGCCCCCGATCCGGACGACTGGACGCCGGCGACGCCGGCGACGGTATTTGGTGGCGCGGTCGCCCCGCCGGCGCCGGGCTGGCGGTCGCGCATCACCGGCGGCCCGATCGGCGACATCCTCCTGGCCCTGGCAATGCTCGTGCCGATCCTGTTTGTGTCTGGCGCCGTGAATCAGGCTTTGCTGCTGGTTCTGGGGCTCGACGTGAGCGATCTGTCGTCGCCGGTGCCAACCTCGTCGACGGGACTGGATCCCTTGATCGCCCTGCTCGCCGTCGCGGTGATCGTGCCAATCGGAGAGGAGGCCTTCTTCCGCGGCTTCGCGACGAACGCCTGGGGCCGGTCCCTTGGGCGGAACTCGGCGATTCTGCGGGCGGCGCTCTTCTTCGCCTTCATCCACACCCTCAACGTGGGCAACGGCGAACCAGGGTTGGTTCTGCGAATGGCTGCCTTCAACTTCGGGGCGCGCATCCCGGTCGCGGTCGCCCTGACCTGGCTCTACTTCCGGCGCCGCTCGATCCTCGCCTCCGGCACGCTGCACGCCTCGTACAACGGCCTGATCCAGCTCATCTCGATCCTGGTCTCCTGACGGCAGAGTGGTTTCTCTGCGCCCCTGACCCGCCCGGGAGGCGAGCCGGAGATCGGCGCGACGTCGATCGTGAAGCCGCTGGTAAGCCGCAGTTGGTCGAGAGCTAAGTGGCTCCGTATAGGCTCGATGCGTTCCCGGAGCCCGATGGCGGGGGGAATCGGCGGGCTCCCGTCGTTCGGCTCCGGGAGCAGTTCTGACCATCGCATCGCCGGCCCAGCAGGAGCGCGCCCGTGGGCAGACGGGACCACTCTGTCGCGTCGAGGCCCGCCGGGCAGGCCGACACGGCAAGCCGCACGGCGGAGCGCCCGCTTGGGTCGAACGCGTTCCTGACACCGCGCGAACGTCCTCGGGAACGGCTGGCGATTCACGGCGCCGGCGCCCTGAGCGCAGCCGAGCTAATCGGGGTCCTGTGGGGCACTGGAACGCACGGCCTGAGCGCCGTTGAGGCGGCCGCGGATGCGCTGCAACGCCACGAAGGTCTCATCGGCTTGGCCCGGGCTACGGACGTTGAGCTGGAGGCCGTGCCGGGCGTCGGTCCGGTTCGGGTCGCACAGCTCGCGGCCGCATTCGAGCTCGGTCGTCGGGTCGTCACGGACTGGCCGCGGGGCCGCTGGACAGTCCGCGCCCCTCGGGACGTGGGCGAGAGGCTCGTGCCGCAGATGGGCTACCTGGAGAGGGAGGAGCTGCGCGTCGTCCTGCTCAACGCTCGCAATGCCGTGCTGCGGCTCGTCACCGTGTACCAGGGCAACGTGTCATCCAGCCTGGTCCGAATCGGCGAGCTGTTCCGGGACGCGGTCCGTCTCAACGCCGCGGCCCTGATCCTCGTCCACAATCACCCGTCCGGCGACCCCACACCCAGCCCGGACGACCTGCGCCTCACGGCCGAGGCCCTTGCCGCGGGCCGGTTGATGGACATCCAGCTGCTGGACCACCTCATCGTCGCGGGCGACGGGTTCGTGTCGCTGCGGGATCGTGGCGTCGCCTTCGACCGGCCCGCCTAGCACCGAACCGGGCCAACCGGGGGCTCCGGAGCGCGGGCCGAACCGCCGCCGAGCCCTGCCATCCAAAGGTCGGCGTGGCGGAGGCGCCCTGCCGGCGCTTGCGCCGGAGCGGTAAACTGCCGCAGCCCGCGGCGCGTGGACCGACCCACTCAGGAGCCCCGCAGCCGTTGGCGGGTATACTGCTCAGGCTTTCCAGGATCGGCGCGGGTCGACTCGACTCCCGCAGAAGAGACCGGGGCAGATCGTCCCGATCCAAGGCTCACGAAGCCACACGATCGCACGGAACACCCAAGTTGGCGGCCCGTCATCCCGTCGTCAGGGCGCCAGCGCCACTTCTAGAAGGACCAGCCTCGCATCATGTTCGGCCTGCACGCTCTGCTCGGCCTGTTCTCGCGTGACATCGGGATCGACCTGGGCACTGCCAACACCCTCGTCCATGTACGCGACCGCGGCATCGTCATCAGCGAGCCGAGCGTGGTCGCCCTCGAGGCCAAGACCAGGAAGGTCCTGGCCGTCGGGGCCGAGGCCAAGCGTATGGTTGGGCGGACTCCCGCGAGCATCATCGCGGTCCGTCCATTGCGGGACGGCGTGATCAGCGACTTCGACGTCACCCAGCAGATGATCGCCTACTTCGTCCGCAAGGTTCACGACCGGATCGGCATGGTGCCGCGGCCGCGGATTCTGCTTGGCATCCCCTCCGGCGTCACTGAGGTCGAGAAGCGGGCCGTCCGCGACGCGGCCATGAACGCGGGTGCACGTTGGGCCGGGCTCATCGAGGAGCCGATGGCCGCCGCCATCGGTGCCGGCCTGCCCATCAACGAGCCGACCGGCAGCATGATCATCGACATCGGCGGCGGCACGACGGAAGTGGCTGTGATCAGCCTGGGCGGCATAGTCGTAAGCCGCAGCATTCGAATCGGCGGCGACGAGATGGACGCCGACATCGTTGCCTACGCCCGTCGCGAGTACAACCTCTTCCTGGGCGAGCGAAGCGCCGAGGACATCAAGATCGCCATCGGATCGGCCAGCCCAGGCGAGTGGGACGCCCAGCGCGTCACGCTCCGGGGCCGCGACCTGCTCACGGGCTTGCCCCGCGCCGTCGAGGTCGGCGGCGAGCAGATCCGCGAAGCGATCGATCCGTCGATCTCGCTCATCGTCGACACGATCAAGGACACGATCGAGGAGACTCCACCGGAGCTCGTGGCCGACATCATGGACCAGGGCATCGTCCTCGCCGGTGGCGGGGCCCTGCTGGCCGGCTTCGATCGCCGCATCGCCGAGGCGACTCAGATGCCGGTGCACGTGGCCAACGATCCGCTGACGTGCGTGGTGCGCGGCACCGGCGTGGTGCTCGAGGAACTCGACCTGATGGAAGAAGTCCTTGTGGCGGACACTTACGCCCGCACGCCGCGCTGACATCGAGCCGTAAGGCCATGGTGGCCCCATGAACACGATCACCGTGACGCGCCGGGCCATCCGGCGAGAGTGGACCATCTTCGGCGTTCTGCTGGTGCTCAGCGTCGGTCTCATGGGCGTCTCGGGCACGAGCACGGCCCAGGACCTGGAGTCCTCCGTCAACGTCGCCCTGAGCCCGATCGAGACTGTCATCAACAACGCGGCCGACACGGCCGGGTCGTACTGGTCGGCGATCACGCAGCTAGACAGGCTGCGCACGGAGAACAAGCGGCTCGATCAAGAGAACCAGACGCTCCGAGAAGAGCTGGATCGCATGCCGTCAATCTCCAAGCTCAACGATGATTGGACCAAGATCACGGAAGCCCAGCAGTCGGTGCCGTACCAGACGACGCCGGCCCGCGTCATCGTTCGCGACCTGTCGGACGTTCGACCTCGCACCCTCATCCTCAACAAGGGAAGCGATGACGGCCTATCAGCGGGCCAGGTGGTGATGGACGCCGGCGGCGCCGTCGTCGGCCGAATCGTGTACCTGGACGCGACCGTCTCGACCGTCCTGCTGGTCAGCGACCCGTCCGCCGTCGTTGTCGGCAAGGAGGCCAAGACCGGCGCAACCGGCACGATCCGAGGCCAGATCAGCGGACGACTTCTGATGCAATACGTGGACGTGTCGGCCAAGCTCCAGAAGGGCGACGCCGTGGTCACCGCGGGCGAGACCCTTCCGTGCACAAACGACCGCTCGCCCTACCCGCCGGGACTGCTCATCGGCGACATCGTGGAGGTCTTCCCTGATCCCAACGCCGTAGTCCAGAGCGCCAGTATCGAGCCCGCCGCGCACCTCTCCGACGCCACGTTCGTGCTCATCATCACCGACTACCAGGGAGGATTCGGGCCGCCCGTCCCAAGCGCCAGCCCGAGCGCGTCGGCGTCGCCGTCCACATCGTCCTCGGCCAAACCCACGGCCCAGCCCTCGGCCCAGCCCACGCCCAGGTGCTGACGTTCGGGCAACGGGCGACATCCCTGGCGAACCTGATACCCTCTCGTCGCAATCGCCGAGGGAGCCACCGTGAAGGGTCTCGTGCTTGCGGGTGGCACAGCCACTCGCTTGTTCCCGCTCACGATCGTCACCAACAAGCACCTCCTGCCGATCTACGACCGGCCGATGATCTACTACCCGATAGCCACTCTCGCCGGCATGGGCATCCGTGAGGTGATGGTGATCGTGGGCGGCAAGAGCGTCGGCGATGTGGTCGAGCTCCTGGCGGACGGCGAGCACTTTGGCCTGGATCTCACCTACCGCTATCAGCGAGGGGCGCTCGGCATCGCCCATGCCATCGGCCTGGCCCGCGACTTCGTCGGCGACGACGCCTTCTGCTGCGTACTCGGCGACAACGTCCTTCTTGGGCCACCGCTGGCCGATACGGCCCGCGAGTTCGAAAGCGGGCCGTGGGGCGCCGGCACGCTGCTCTACGAAGTCGCGGATCCGCAGCGCTTCGGGGTCGCGGAGCTCGACGCAGCCGGCAATGTGGTCGGATTCGAAGAGAAGCCGGCCGTGCCCAAGAGCAACCTCATCCCGATCGGCGTGTACCTCCTGCGGCCCGACGCCTTCGCCGTCGTGGATCACCTCGTCCCGTCGCGCCGAGGAGAGCTGGAGATCACGGACCTGCTGAATCACTATCTGCCGGGCAGCCTCTTCGCCCGCCGCTTCGAGGGCATGTGGACCGACGCCGGCACCGTGGCGTCGCTGATTCGCGCCGCGGAGCTGGCCGAGCAGGAATCGCGCTCCGGGCGCCTAGCCGCCCCACCCGCGAGGCCGACACCGTGACCGAACCGCGCGAGCCGCGTTTCGCGCGGCTGCTGGTGACCGGAGGGGCAGGATTCATCGGGTCGTGCTTCGTTCGCGACCTCCTGGCTCGTCGCGATACGAGCCGGATCACCGTCCTCGACAAGCTGACCTACGCCGGCAATCGGGCCAACCTTGCACCGATCGAGGCCGATCCCGAGCAGGCGTCCCGGTTCCGGTTCGTCACCGGCGACATCGCCGATCCGGCCGTGGTGGCGCCGCTGGTCGCCGAGTCTGACGCCGTGGTGAACTTCGCCGCCGAGTCGCACGTCGACCGCTCGATCCTGGATCCCGAGGCCTTCCTCCGGACCGACGTTCTGGGCGTCCACGTCCTGCTTGAGGCGTGCCGAGCGGAAGGGGAGCGCGCCCGCGCCGGAGATCGAGCCGCGGCGCCCCGCTTCCTCCAGGTTTCGACCGACGAGGTCTACGGCTCGGTGGAGACCGGGGCGAGCCGCGAGGACGACCGGCTCGAGCCTCGTTCGCCGTACTCCTCGGCCAAAGCCGCGGGCGAGCTGCTGGTCCGTTCCTACTTCGTCACCTATGGCCTGGATACGGTCGTCACAAGGGGCTCCAACACATACGGCCCGTACCACCACCCCGAGAAGCTGATCCCGCTCTTCATCACCAACGCCATCGACGACCAGCCGCTGCCGCTCTACGGCGACGGTCTGCAGCGCCGCGACTGGCTGTACGTCGCGGATCATGCCGGCGCCATCGGTCACGTCCTGGAGCACGGCCTGGCCGGGGAGACGTACAACGTCCCGGGCGGCAACGAGCGCACCAACCGGTCAGTGGCTGCGGCCCTCCTGGAGCAGCTGGGCAAGCCGTGGTCCCTGGTGCGGAGCGTTGAGGACCGGCCCGGCCACGACCGGCGCTACGCGATGGATGGCTCCAAGCTGTCCGCTCTTGGCTGGACCAACAAGATGACTTTCGAGGAAGGCCTGGCCGCGACCGTCGACTGGTTCCGCGACAACCAGAGCTGGTGGCGCTCGATCAAGTCCGGCGAGTGGGAGGACTACTACCGCCGCCAGTACGGCGCCAGGTTGGCCGGCTCGCGAGAGGCCACGTGATGGAGGCGGCTCGCTGATGCGCGTCGCCGTCACCGGAGCGGGCGGACGACTCGGCAGCGCCCTACTGAAGACCCTCGGGACTTCCGCGTTCGTCGACGAAGTGCTGGCCTGGGATCTGCCCGAGCACGACCTGGACGAGCCGACCTCCGCTCAGCGGCTTGTCGGCACGCACCGGCCGGACGCGGTCGTGCACTGTGCCGCCTGGACCGACGTCGACGGCTGCGCCCGTGACCCCGATCTAGCCATGCGCCGCAACGGAATCGCGGTAGACGAGATCGCCCGGACCTGTGTGAGCTCCGGAGCGGCACTGGTCATGATCTCCACCAATGAGGTCTTCGACGGGAGCCGGACCGACGGGGTGCCCTACGGCCCGACCGAGCGGCCTCATCCGGCCAATCCCTACGGCGCCTCCAAGCTGGCCGGCGAAGTGGCCGCCCGCATCGCTTTCCGGGCAACCGGCGATGACTTCGCCGCGGCCGCACTCGCCCGTGCTGGCAGCGAGAGGGTCCCGGCACTGGCAATCGTCCGAACGGCCTGGCTGTTCGGACGGCCCGGCAGCGACTTCCCCGGGAAGATCCTCGCCGCGGCCGAACGAGCGCGAGCCGAGCATCGCAGCCTCGCCCTCGTCTCCGACGAGATCGGAACCCCAACTTACGCCGCGGACCTCGCCTCCGCGATCGTCCGCCTACTGGGCGAGGCGGCGCGGTCGGGCGGGCGTGGCTTCGGCGGAATCCACCACATCGTGAACGGCGGTCAGGCATCCCGGGCCGCCTGGGCGCGCGAGGTGCTGCGCCTGGCGGGCATCGACGTCGCCACGAACGACGTACCGTTGAGTACGTGGCCGCGCCCCTCCACGCCCCCGGTCTGGGGAGTGATCGAGACCACGCCGCTACCGGGGGGGCCGCTGCGCGACTGGCGGGAGGCTCTGGCGGAGTACATGGCGGATCCGACTTCGGACGAGGAGGCATAAACGATGAGCGGTGACGAGCCCGAGTCGCGGCTGCCCGGTGTGCGCTACGGTCATCTGAACCGGCTGGCCGATTCCCGTGGGTCGCTCATGGAGGTATGGCGCGCCTCCGCCTTCGGAGACCTGCGCAGGGAAGCCACCGGCCTTCCCGACGCCCGCTTCGTCCAGGCCAACCTGTCTACGTCCGCGCCGGGCGTGCTGCGCGGTCTCCACTATCACCGCCGCCAGCTCGACTACTGGACGGTGGTCGGCGGCAGGGCCCTGGTCGCCCTGGTGGACGTGCGGCCCATCGTCGCGGATCTCAAAGCTCGTGCCCTCGTCGAAACCCGCGAACTCGCCGTGGGCCAGACCGTGACGATCCCGACCGGCGTGGCCCACGGGTTCCTGGCCCTGGAGCCGCTCCAGCTCCTCTACCTGGTCACCAACGAGTACGACGGCAGCGACGAGCTGGGCTTCGCCTGGGACGACCCGGCCGTGGGAGTGCCGTGGCCGCCCGTTCCCGGCACACCGGACGGACGGCCGATCCTCTCCGACCGCGACCGAACGAATCCCACCCTGGCCGAACTGGTTCGGGGGCTCCGGGACGCCTGAGGGGCGCCTCCGGCGGCGAGCTCAGTTAGAGCCCGCCGTAGGTGCCGTCGGCGAGGGTCCGAACGAGCGCCTCGGACTCGAGGGGCCGGTCAGGTCCCAACAGACTGTCGCCCGTAGGTACCCTTCCCTCCCGAGCCCAGTACGCGCTAACCTGGCTGAGTTTCACGGCGCCGAGTTCCACGAGTCAGGGCACAGCGAAGGGCAGGGGCCCGCTTCGACCGCAAGGACTTCGGGACGAGCGAGCGAGCCTTCGGGCTCTTCGGGTCTGCGACGCACTCCCGCGAGGAACTGTCGCCGAGCCGATTTCTACATTCCGCGAACGGGAAGCCGCGTGAACCCCATCAGCATCCTCGTGTTTCTACTGACCATCCTGTTCTCTCTGGGCCAGTCGAGCACGGCTGTCCGGGTGATTCCCGTAACCCCGACCTCGACTCCTGTGGTGGTAACCGAGCTCGCCCAAACCAATTGGTCGGCGAACATGTACATCGAAGCAGGGGCGCGCTACCAGGACCCCGATCTCACCGCCTGTACCGCGACCTCTGCCCTCATGGCGCTGAACATGATCGCCTTGGGCGCGAATGCCGGATCGAGCTTCGCGTGGTCGGTCACAACGGACTACGCCGACCAGGAGTCGATCCTCGCTTTCGAACAGGCCAACGACACGTTGCCCCTCCCAACCGGTTCTGATCCTCACGGTGTGCGCAACGCCCTCAACTACTACGGCTGGGGGGGTACCGACGCAAGGGTGTACAGCGACAAGGCATACGACAGCTTCAGCGCCGCCGCCAAGGCTGTCGTTGCCTCGATCGCCCGCACTCACAAACCTGCCGTGATCTTCCCCTGGTACGGTAGCCATGCCCAGCTCGTCACCGGGTACAAGGTCACTGGCGAGGACCCTTCCATCAGCGACAACTTCCAGATAACCGCTGTCTACCTGACCGACCCTGAACACGACCCCAAGACCACGCTTCTCGTAGATCGCACAATCCGCCACATCACACCCATCGGGCGCAACTCGTTGGTCGGTGTCGAGGCCTGGCGTTACGGTGATCTGGCGGTGCAGTTCAACCGGTATTCGCAGCTCGACTCCACGCTGCGCGACAACCTCGACGGCCAGATCGGCAGAGCTGAGTGGTACGGCAGGTTCGTGATCGTCTCGGCCGACAACTGAAAGGGCGAGCACGCTGGCGAAGATCGAGACGATCCCGCGCCTCCTGACCCGGGATTTCCCCCTCAAGGCCTCGCCGGAAGAGGCCGCTCGCTGTAGGCTGGCAGGCGCAGCCGCCTCGTGCCGGCCAGAGTCGGGCATCTGAGGCGAGGGAGAAGACCGACATGAGCGAGCAGCCGGGCGGCAGCCCAATCGAGAAACCGGGCAGCGGGTCGCAAGCCCGCCCGATCCGCAAGACCGTCAAGCCGGCATCCGAGGGTCCGGCACCGAAGACCGGCCGGCGGGCCCCCACGCCGCCGGCTGCGCCGGCCAAATCGGCGGCTGCACCGGCAGCGCGGCCGCAGAAGCCCGCCACACCGTCGCCGGCCAAATCGGCGGCTGCACCGGCAGCGCGGCCGCAGAAGCCCGCCACACCGTCGCCGGCCAAATCGGCGGCGCCGCCCAAGCCGGCAGCACCGCCCGCCAAGTCGGAGGCAACGCCAGCAGCGCGGCCACAGAAGCCCGCCACGCTGTCGCCGGCCGCTCCCTCGAAGCCCTCGGCCGCCCCGGCAGCCCCAGCCGCGCGGGCGGCTCGCGCCGAGTCGCGGGAAGGGCGCATCGCCGTGTCCGACGTCAACGTCACCCAGGGCGGCATCGCCGAGGTGGAGGCCAACACAGTCAACGTCACCCAGGGCGGCATCGGAGCCGCCTCTGCCGAGGACATCACGGTCACCGTGGGCGGCATCGGCCGGGCCCAGGCGGGCGACATTGCCGTTCGGATGGGCGGCATCGGCCTGGCCCGGGCGGAGCGCGTTTCGCTCGAACTGAGCGGCGTCGGCCTCGCCATCGGCGGGAACGTCTCACTGACTCAAAGCGCCGCCCGGACGGTCCTGGCCCGGGACGTCCGCATCAGCCAGGGCGGGGCTCAGACGGTGGTAGCCGGCCACGTCACCATGGAGCGGCAAAGCGGCGCGCTGCTGGTCCTGGCCAGGAAGGTAGAGGGGAATGTCCGTCCCGTCCTGGACTGGCGAGGCGCGCTGGCTTTGGGGGCCGTCCTGGCCGTTGGGATCGGCCTGCTGGCCAGGCGGAAGCACGGCTAGACGGGAGGTCGTCGCGAGGCGCCGACCTGGCGCGAGGTGAGCCGGAGGGCCGTTCGGTATACTCAGGAGCCGGCTGAGCGGGGTCCCGGGATCCCTCCGCCAACTCCGATCCGTCACAGGAGTCTCTCGTGATCGACCCCACGGCGCGGGTTCACGCGTCGGCAGACCTCGAGTCCGACGTCTCGATCGGTCCGCGGACCAGCGTCTGGAACAGAGCCGTCCTGCGCAACGGCGCGAGCATCGGAGCGGAGTGCATCATCGGCAGGGACGCCTTCATCGACGAGGGCGTCCACCTGGGCGACAGAGTCAAGGTCCAGAACGGGGCCCTCGTCTACCACGGCGTGTCCGTTGGCAACGGCGTCTTCATCGGCCCCGGCGCGATCCTGACGAACGATCGATACCCGCGGTCGATCACGGCAACGGGCGAGCTGGCTCGAGGCGACGACTGGACCGTAAGCCCGATCGAGCTCCGCGACGGCTGCTCGATCGGCGCGGGGGCGGTTGTCGTGGCCGGCACGACGGTAGGCCGGTTCGCCACGGTCGGGGCCGGCGCGATCGTCACTCGCGACGTCCCCGATTTCGCCCTGGTGGCCGGCAATCCTGCCCGCCGCCTCGGTTGGGTCTGCGCCTGCGGAACGCGACTGACCGACGCGACCGGCGCGGTCGCAGCCTCCGATCCCTCGACGGACGCTCCCCTCACCTGCCCGCGCTGCGAACGGAGCTACGATTTCAACCCCAAGAGTGGCTCGCTGACAGAGCGACCGGCGTAGAGCACAGGAGTCCGGCATGATCCCTCCCGCACGCCCCGACCTCGGTCCCGAGGAGATTGCTGCCGTCACGGAAGTCCTACAGAGCGGCATGATCGCCCAGGGCAAGAAGGTCGCCGAGCTGGAGGAGCGCTGGGCCGCATTCTGCGGAGTCAAGCACGCGATAACCCTCTCGAACGGGACGGTCGCTCTGATGGCCATCTTCGCCGGCCTGGGGCTGGGCCCGCGCGACGACGTGATCACCGTCTCGCATACCTTCAACGCGACCGTCAGTTCGATCCTGTTCACGGGCGCGACCCCCGTTTTCGTGGACATCGAGCTGGACACGTACCTCATGGACGCGGGTCGAATCGAGGCTGCCATCACGCCGCGAACGCGGGCCATCTGCCCGGTCAGCCTGTTCGGCCTCGTCGCGGACATGGACGCAATACAGGCCATCGCCGACCGCCACGGCCTGACCGTCGTCGAGGACGCGTGCCAGGCCCACGGCGCGCTCTACCGAGGCCGGAGAGCGGGCAGCTTCGGCTACGCGGCGTTCAGCCTCTATGGCACGAAGAACATGACCACCGGCGAGGGCGGCTTCGTCACCACCAACGACGACCGCCTGGCCGACTGGATCAGGCTCTACCGCAACCAGGGCATGCGGGAGCGCTACCACCATGAGATCCTCGGCTACAACTTCCGGATGACGGACATCGCCGCGGCCATCGGCCTGGTCCAGCTCGACAAGCTCGAGCGGAACACAGCCCGTCGCCAGGCGATCGCGCGCCGATACGACGAGGCGCTCGCCGACCTTCCCATCCAGCTGCCGACCTGGCCGGAGGGTCGGACTCACGTCTTCCACCAGTACACCCTTGGCGTCGGCTCGGCCCGTGACCAGATCGTGGCCGAGATGAAGGAAGCCGGCGTCATGTGCGGCATCTACTACCCGATCCCGTGCCACCGTCAGGCCTACGTCATGGAGCTCGGAATCGAAGCCGACCTGCCGAACACGGACACTGCCGCCGCCGGCAGCATGTCGCTGCCGATGTACCCCGGCCTCACGGAGGCCGAGCAGGGTCAGGTAATCGACGCTCTGCGCGCCTCAGTTCCGCGCCACGCCGTCGGCGCAAGTGGCAGCAGGTCATGACCTCGCGCCTTCGGATCGGCCTGGCCGGGCTGGGCTCCATGGGCCGGAACCATCTGCGCGTCATCTCCAATCACCCCGAGACGACCGTCGCCGCCGTGGCCGACCCCGATGCCGCCGCCCTCGAGGCCGCGGTCGGCCAGACCGAGGCCGCGGGGTTCGCGGATCCCCTGGAGATGATCCGGCAAGCCGACCTGGATGGCGTCGTCATAGCCGCTCCCACGACCGCACACGTGTCTCTGGCCCTGGCCGCGATCGAGCGCGGCCTCGGCGTCCTGGTCGAGAAGCCCCTGGCCGCCACCGTCGACGACGGGCTGGCGATCGTGGCCGCCGCACGCACGCGGAACGTCCGCGTCCAGATCGGCCACGTCGAGCGATACAACCCGGCCGTCCTGGAGATGGGCCGTCTGCTGCGCATGGGCTGGCTGTCCACGATCTACGCCATCACCAGCCGCCGGGCTGGCCCTTTCCCGGCGCGCATCCGCGACGTGGGCGTGACCGTGGACCTGGGTACGCATGATGTGGACATCCTGTGCTGGATCGCCGGCGAGCGACCGGTCCGCGTCTACGCCGAGACGGCTCAGCGGTTGCACGCCAGCCACGAGGATCTGACGTTTGGCTTGATGCATTTCCCGTCGGGCGCAACGGGCTTCCTGGACGTCGACTGGCTCACTCCTGCCAAGCGACGCAACCTCGTCGCCGTCGGCGAAGAGGGGATGTTCGAGCTGGACTACCTGACCCAGAAGCTGACCTTCACCCGTTCCAACGTCGGGCGGCCTCAGATGATCGCGGGCTACGCCACGACCTTCGCAGGCGACGTGGCGGAGATCCCGATCGACAACATCGAGCCGTTGCGCGCCCAGCTGGACGAGTTCGTGCGCGTCCTCCGAACCGGCGAGCGACCGTACGTCGATGCCGGGGACGGCCTGTGGGCCGTGGCGATCGCCAACGCCCTCCTCACTGCCGCGTCGGAGCGGCGACCCATCGACCTCTCCGATCTAACCTCGAGACTGGCCGCCGAATGACCATCGTCGCTCGCCCTTCGCGCGTGGTCAGCCTCCTGGGCGGCTCCATCACTCCGCCCGTCAACCCTTGTTCACACGGAACGCCGCGGGTCGTTGCGCCATGGACCGCAGAGCCCGGCACGGTGGGGCGGGCGGTCGTCGTCGGCGCCGGCAAGATGGGCCTGCCGCTGGCCGTCCAGTTCGCCCGTCACGGCTGGCACGTGACGGCCGTGGACGTGAACCGTGACGTGGTCGCGGCCATCAACGAGGGCCGTTCCCGCATCACGGAGGAGCCGGGACTCGCCGAGGGAGTGGCCCAGGTCCACGCCGCGGGCCTTCTCGCGGCGACCGCCGATGCCGCGGCCGCCGTCCGCGACGCCGACGTTGCGGTCCTGATCGTGCCGGTCATGCTGGACGACGCCCAGCAGCCGGACTACCGCTACATGGACGCGGCCGTCGATTCGATCTCGGGCGGCGTCCACAAGGGCCTGACCGTCATCTTCGAGACCACTCTCCCCGTCGGAGACACGCGCGGTCGGTTCGCGCCCCGTCTGGAGGCGGCCACCGGCCTCCGGGCCGAGACCGACTTCCTGGTCGCCTTCTCGCCGGAGCGGCTCTACTCGGGCGCCGTCTTCGCCAACCTGGC
>JBEKPL010000023.1:0-30166 GCA_049520815.1 Candidatus Limnocylindrales bacterium | reverse complement strand
CATCTGGCAAGTCACGCTCGTGCCGCAGACGAATCGTTCCTCGAAGCCGGACGGGGTCTGGATGACGAGCCTCCACAGGCTCGGATACTCGCGGCGGCACGTCTGGCACACCTTGCCGCCGTGCGCGCCGGGCAAGGGCACGCCGACGGGAACGTCGGTGGGGCTTGACCAGGCCGCGATCGCCGGCGGGGCCGCCGGAGCGGCGATGGTCGCCGGGGAGCCGGCGATGGGCCGGCCGGGGGGTGGCGGCGCAGGCGCGACGGCCGGGCCGGGCGACCGGGCCACGGCCGGGCCGGGCGACCGGGCCACGGCCGGGGTCTCGAGCGGGGCCTCGGGCGGGGCCTCGGGCGAGGCCACGGCCGGACCGGGCGGCGCAGGCGCGACGGCCGGGCCGGGCGACCGGGCCACGGCCGGGCCGGGCGCCCCATCGGCCGGCGGGGCCACGGCCGGCGGGGCCTCGGGCGGGGTCTCGGGCGGGGCCTCCTCCTCCACGAGCGCGGACCAGAGCGTCCCCTTGCCCGCCTTCGTCCGGAAATCGAAGTCGCACTTCGCGCACACCCGCAGGACCACGTCCCTCTGCAGCTCGGCGCAGCTCGGGCAGAAGGTCACGACCCGCTCGTCTGCCTCCATCCCCTGGCAGCGCGAGCAGACGTACTCCGGATCCAGGCGCTTGAGCTTGAATACCTGGCCCAGCACGAATGTCGGCGAGATGCCACCCGTGCTGATCGTGGCCCCCACGCCCGCGACGATGTCGCCGATCCTCTGGTTGCGGACCGCGAGCCGTTCGTATTCGGGGTTGGTTATCTTCTCCAGCCGGCAGGTGGAGCAGATGTGCAACTCGCGCATCGGCAGTTCGGACCGGATCTGGGCCTGCTGGTGCAGGAACTCCAAGACCGGTCGCTGGGCATCGGAGACTTCGACCTGGGCGGGCTTGCCGGCCGCGGCGGTGAGTCGCTGCTCGACCATCCCCGCGAAGGCCTCGACGTCCCGAGTCAGGTTTGCCGGCATCGAGCCCGAATGTGAGACGACCATGACGGCGACGCCAAGCTGCGCCTGAACGTCGGCCAGCGTCATCACCGCAATGCCGGCGCCCGAGCGGAAGGTCACCGCGTCGACGCCCTTCCAGGCCGAGGGCGTCCGGTCGCTCGATCCCTCGATCATCCTGCCGGCCGCCCCGACCGCGCCCTCTCCGACCTTCCCCGAGATGACGTTCGCCTGCTCGAGCACGCCGACCTCGGCCGCCCGGCTCCAGAACCGTGGCTCGCCGAAGGATTGGGCAGCCGCGCCATCGAGCTTCGCCAGGGCCAGGTCTATCCGGCGCGCGACGTCGCCGAAGATGTCGCGGTAGATGCGGTTGATGCCCCAGGTCTTGCCCAGGTTGCGGATGTTGTCCGTCAGATGGGCAACGATGGATGTGGCGGTGGGTTCCGCGGCGACCTCGAACACGACCATCATGGCCATCGACTTCTTCATCAGGAGCGAGCTGCCGAGCATCGAACCCCGCTTGGCCTCCAGGCGGGTCAGCTGGTCGACCGTGATCTGGAAGCCCTGCTCGCGCAGCGATTCGGCGATGGCCCGGCGGACATCGACGGCGGGACCAGAGACTCGGCGTTCGAAATCGAGCCCGCAGGTGGCGGCCATTGAACCTCCGGGAGCTAGGGGTTCGGGTCCGAGCCGGGGTCGGACAGGTTGTCGTCGGCGGAGTCCATGTAGTCCGCCCCGATCGAGGGGCCCGTCGCCGCGCCGTCCACTCCATCGGCTATGTCGGCAGCGGTCCGGGCGGAGTCCAACTCTTCCTGGGCCGCCTCGACGTTGCCCCAGGCGGCCCATTCGTTGGCGGCCTGCACGTGGCCCGCGGCATCGGCCTGCCCGCTCGCGGCGTCGCCCGTCGACGTGGAGGCTTCAGAGGGCGCCTCCCCGTCCGTGCCGGCATCGGCGAGGTAATCGCTCCAGTTCCCGTCGGTCATCGGCCCTCACTCCCGGCTGCCCCGAGGCGAAACGCCCCGCAAGAGACCGCTCCCCGAATGCTACCGGGGCCCGGGCCAGTCGAACAAGGGGCTGGCGGCACCGTTCGGCCGGCACGGTTCCGGCCACCAGGCCCTCCAGGCGCAGCGCGGCGACTCTCTCGACAGGTGCGGCATCCTGGTGAGGTGCGCAGCTCGACGCAGCTCCACGTGGATCGACCCGGCCGAACGCCCGCCCTGATCGGGCTAGAGCTGGGCGACATCACGACGGTTCGAGCCGACGCGATCGTCAACGCGGCGAACAAGGCGCTCGCCGGAGGCGGCGGCGTGGACGGCGCCATTCACCGAGCGGCAGGCCCCGAGCTGATGGCGGAGCTGCGATCGCACTACCGCGACTGCCCCACAGGAACCGCCGTGATCACCGGTTCCGGCCGCCTGGCCCAGCGCGGCGTCAGGTGGGTGGTTCACGCCGTCGGCCCGGTGTGGTCCGGCGGACGCAGGCACGAGGAGGAGCATCTGCGGTCCGCCTACCTGACCGCGCTCCGCCTGGCCGACGAGGCCGGCGCCACGTCCGTGGCCCTGCCCGCGATCAGCTGCGGCGTCTACGGCTACCCGCTCGGCGAAGGTTCGGCCGTGGCGCTGCGGGCCGTTCGCGATGGCCTGACGGAGGCGCGCCATCTGGAGCGCGCCACGTTCGTGCTCTACTCCGACGACACCTACTCGGCCTTCGCCGCCGCTCTGGCGGACCTGGCCGGCCACTGACCGGTCCCAGGACACAAACCTCCCCGTTCGCCCGGCGCAACAGCACCCACCCGTCCGGGGCGTATCTCGGGCTCCACCGTATGGTTCAGGAACGAAGCCCCGCGAGGTCGTCGTCCGGTACTGGTCTGCTTTGGCGTTAGTTCGAGGCAGTCCCCGCAAGTGGCGGCAACCGCGACGCCATCGTCCGGGCCCATGGAGCCTTCAGCTATGCGCAGAACTTTGATATTGCTCGCATTCGCGACGGGACTCGTCGCAGCGTGCAGCGGGTCCGCCGCCACCGGCGCCCCTCAGGCCCCGGGAACACAGGCCGGCGCGACACAAGCCGCCGCGACAGAAGCCGCCGCGACGGGCGCCACCGATACCGCAGCGGCCGGTGCTCCAAAGGCGCTGGACGCATGCTCGCTGATCACCACCGACGAGGCGGCCGCCGCCCTCGGCGAGCCCGTCGATCCGGGAACCGTGCCAACGGCGGGATCCAGCAGCTGTCTCTTCTCCGGCCATCCCGCGACGGGCATCGACATCAGCGGCGTCGAGATATCCATCACCAGCGGCGGCGACTTCAATCCCAACAAGAAGTCCATCTCCGGCCTGACCATCACGCCGGTCTCCGGCGTCGGTGACGCCGCCTACTACGTGAGCATCGGTGCCGGCTACCAGGTGCTCAACGTCCAGAAGGGCCAGACCACGTTCACGGTCTCAGTTCTCAAGACGAACGCATCGGATAGCCAACTGCAGTCTGCCGAGAAGACCCTCGCGCTGGCGATCCTGGGTCGGATCTAGACTGAGCGGCGGCACGACCCCCACAGAGCCGGAGGTCGTCATGTCCCTGCGCGCGGCGTGAGAACCTCTCGCAGTCGCGCCCGGCCGCGCGAGATCCAGCTGCTCACCGTCCCGACGGGGACCGATAGCATCTCGGCGATCTCCGTCTGCGTATAGCCGTCCACGACGTTGAGCAGCAGGGCGCTCCTCGATTGCGGATCGAGGTCCTCCAGAGCCGCCCACAAGTCCGGATCGACCGGGTCGTGCCAGGGCTTCGGCTCGATCCGGCGAATTGCGGCGAGCCAGCGCCGCCGGCGACGCAACTGGTTGAAAGCGAGCCGAAGGGCGATCGTGTACAGCCACGCCCGGACGTCCGAGCCGTCGAAGCGCTCCCATGCGCGGAAGGCCTGGAGATACGCGTCCTGGGCAACGTCCTGGGCCTCGTCCGCATCCCCCAGCACCACGACGAGCCGCCGGACAAGGCCGGCGTAAAGCGGCGCGACCGCCGGCTCGAACGAGATCGGGCGGACGAGTGGAGCGTCCGTCTGAGCGGGCTCGGCGGGCGCCCTCAGAATGCGGGATCGGATGGCTTCCACGGTCCACACCTGCGTGGGATCCGGCCCCACTTGAAGCGGGGCCGGATCGGATTACCTGGCGTCAGGGCATCGGCATCCCGGAGCACACTCCGGTCCCCGTGGCACCTGGCCGCTGGTCGACGATCATGTGCGGCTTGCCGTCGTCGAGAATCGCTCCCGGCACGACGTAGCCGTGCGCCGGCGGTGTGGACACCAACGTCGTACTGCCGTCAGGCTTGCCGGGACCGCCGCTCTCCACCTGCCACACGACGTCCGTGAAGCCATGCGCGGCGAGGTAGGCGGCGGCTTGCGGTGGCGACATGCACTCCATCGTCGCTCCCGCGAGCGGCTGGCCTGGATTCTCGATGCCGGGGTAGCCGCGAACCATGCCGCTTACCACAGCCACTCCGGCGACCGCGGTAGTGGCAACAACGAGAACGAGCAACGTCGCCGCGGCAAGCGACAGGGCCAGCGGCCGGCGCCGCCGGGCCGCGAGCGGCGGGGGCTCGAACGCCGGGGCGCGACCCTCGATTGCGGTCAGTCGATCCTTCAGATCCCGTTCGTCGTTCATAGCGGACTCCAGCTGCCGTGTCGGTACTGTTCAGGAGCGACGCGTCATGCGCTCGCCTCTACAACACCGATCGGGCCGCGATCCATGCGCGGTGACCCCCGGCTAGAAGAATCCGAACAACCCTACCAGCCAACGGCGGATCTGTTCGAGCGCTTCCAGGAAGGTGATGTTGTCGAACAGGCGCGCCCAGTGGAGCGCCCATTCCTGGACCTCCTTCGCGCCGATCAACGGGACGAGGACGACCGCGAGCTGCAGCCGAGTCCAGGCAAACGCCGGCCGCATGTGGTGGAACGCCGCGATGAACAGGAACCAGAACTCGAAGACGTTGGGGAAGAGGAGCAGCACGGCGCGCTCGCCGGTCACTTCGAACAGCAAGAACCCGACGATCCGGAACGCATAGAGGACGACCGAGATCGTCCGCTCCGGACCGGTCCAGCGAAGGGCGACGATCAGGAAGACCGCGAGGTAGACCTGGTCGGCCAGCTTGTCGAACATCTGGTAGTCCGGGATCCCGCCGAGATCCAGGACGTTCATCCAGTAGAGGTCCGTCAGGTCGACGAAGATCGCGAGGAGCCCACCCGCCAGCGGCCATCTCAGGGCCGGCAGCGACCCGACGACCCGGTACAGCCCGATGACGGCTACTTCGAGTGTCACGGCCGCAAGCTCCCTCTCGCGGCGCCGACGGCCGGCGTCACGCCTCCCCAGTGTCAGCCAAATCGGCCTGACTCTGCCGATTCATACGCTCCAGCGCTGCACCCGGTTCAACGTGTGCCGTTCATCCGACAGCAACGCTGGCGGCTCGCTCCAGACACGCCTCAGCCGCGCGAGTCGCTCCTCATCGCAGCCGCAGTGGTTGCGTAACTGATGTCCTCGGCCTTGACGGCGAGCCGGTAGGGGGTCGCCTGGTGGCGGCAAAGTGGCGGAAGCGGTGAAGGTCGAGCCTCAACGCCAAGCACGTCGAGTATCCTGTGTACTCACGCTCGAAGATCGTCGGGGCGTAGCGTAGCGGTTAGCGCACATGCTTTGGGAGCATGAGATCGTGGGTTCGAGTCCCACCGCCCCGACCACTCCCACCGACTGAACCGTGCGGTGCCGCCGCGTCCGCCGCTTCGCACCACGGCCGGCGGCGGGTCAGGAAGCGCGGTTCTCGGCGCGGGCCAGGCGCTCGCCCGGCATCGTGGTGTGGAACCCACTTCGCCCGCCGCCCTGGCGGTGTGCGGGCCGGCTCGAAGCCGGTGCCCAGCCGAACCCGGTGCCGGGTGCGCCGGCCGGACGACCGGAGCCGGGACGTCCGGCGTTCCGCCGGCGACCGTCCGCTTGAGGGGCCAATTGCGGCCTGGGCGACGGCGCCGAAACAGCCGGCCGCAGCCCAGCCGCATAGCCGCCCGACTGCTGGCGACCGAACGCTCGTCCGCCCACGGGCCGGCCACTGGACCGGCCACTCGGCCGTCCGCCCATGAACCGACCCATCGGCCGTCCCCCGCCGGTCGATCGCTGGCGGATCGCCTCCGGCCGGATCGATCGATCGACCTCGAAACCGGAGATCGTCTCGCGCGGGATGGGCCCACGGAGCATCGTCTCGACCTCGCGGAGGAGACTCATCTCGTCGACGCAGACCAGCGAGACGGCGTCGCCTTCCATTCCGGCGCGACCCGTCCGGCCGATTCGATGCACGTAGTCGGAGGGCACCATCGGCAGCTCGAAGTTCACGACGTGCGGCAACGCCTCGATGTCCAGGCCCCGGGCCGCGACTTCGGTCGCCACGAGAATTGCCACCCGCCCCGACTTGAAGTCGTCCAGCGCCCTTACGCGCTGGCCCTGGCTCTTGTTGCCGTGGATCGCGGCGGCCGCGATTCCGTCCCCGTAGAGCTGCTCTGCGAGCCTGTTGGCGGCGTGCTTGGTCCGGGTGAAGACGAGGGCCTTGTCGATCCGGCCGCTGCGGATGAGGTGACTGAGCAACTCGCGCTTGCGTTCCCGGTCGACCGGATAGACGACCTGGCGAACCAGCTCGATCGGGGCATTGCGGCGCGCGATCTGGACGTAGGCCGGATCGGTCAGCAACGTTGCCGACAGCTCGCGGATCTCGTCGGAGAAGGTGGCCGAGAAGAGCAGGTTCTGACGTCGTGCGGGGATCAGAGCCAGGATGCGGCGGATGTCGCGAATGAAGCCCATGTCGAGCATCCGGTCGGCCTCATCGAGGACGAGGATCTCGACCGAGCGCAGGTCGATCGTGCCCTGCCCGGCGTGGTCGAGCAGTCGACCCGGGGTGGCGACGACGATCTCCGGCCCGGCCCGAAGGGCGCGGACCTGCGGATCGAAGCCCACGCCGCCGTAGATGGTCGTGGAGCGGATCGGGCGTTCGGAGCCGTATGTGCGGACGCTTTCCTCGACCTGGAGCGCAAGCTCGCGGGTTGGGGTCAGAACGAGGCAACGGATCGGAAGGCCCGTGGAGCCGCGGCCACGGGTCTGTCCGGCGGGCAGACGGCGCGGTTCGGGGCGGCTGGCATTGAGGATCTGCAGGATCGGCAGCACGAAGGCGGCCGTCTTGCCGGTGCCCGTCTGGGCGCCCGCGAGGAGGTCGCGGCGGGCTAGCACGATGGGGATCGATTCGGCCTGGACGGGCGTGGGCTCGGTGTAGCCCTGGGCCGCGACGGCACGGAGGAGCTCGAGCGTCAGCCCGAGGCGTTCGAAGGACATGGGGAGAGCGCTCCTGGGAGGGCCCGCCCACGGCATGTGGCCGCGGGGACCGGTCAGGGCGTTGAAGTGGATCGGGATCGTCCGGTGGGTAACCGGGGCGCAGACCGGAGCGCCCATTCGTTCACGAAGGTACTAACCATACCACATTCGCGGTTTCGACCGAATGTTCGATGAGGCAGGGCCCCTCAGTGGCCCCGCCGGACCGGCCGGACGAGGGCGGCGAGCCAACGACCCGCCGCGTCTGTAGGCGCCCATCCAAGCCGCTATCCTCCGAGGCGTGAGCCAACTTGCCTTTCCTACCGGTTTTCTATGGGGGACCGCCACCGCCGCCCATCAAGTCGAAGGCAACAACTCGAACAGCGACTGGTGGGAGTGGGAGCTGCGGCCCGACACGCCCTGCAAGGAGCCAAGCGGCGCCGCCATCGACCACTACAACCGCTACGGCCGCGACGTCGCCACTCTCGCCGGCCTCGGCTTCAACACGTACCGCTTCTCGGTTGAGTGGGCCCGCATCGAGCCGAGCGAGGGCCAGTTCGACGAAACCCAGCTCGAGCACTACCGGCGCATGGTGGCCGCGGTCCTCGAGAGCAACCTGACCCCGATGGTGACCCTGAATCACTTCACCCTGCCGCTGTGGGTGGCCAAACAGGGCGGCTGGCTCTCCGAGGCCACGCCCGGCCTCTTCGAGCGCTACTGCCGGCGCGTGGTCGAGGCCCTCGGAGACGGCGTCGAGTGGTACTGCACGATCAACGAGCCCGGCGTGGTCGCCCAGGGCGGTTACATGGGCGCCTTCGGCTTCCCGCCCGGAACGCACGGCGTGGCCAACTGGACCAGGGCCTCGGACATGCTCATCGCCGGCCACAGAAAGGCGCGGGCGGCCGTCAAGGAACTCCGCCCGAACGCGATGGTGGGCCAGACCCTTGCGATGCAGGAGTGGGAGTCGGACCCCGGCGCCAGGGCAGCCCTCGAATACGCCCGCCGGATGCGCGAGGACATCTTCCTGGAGGCCTCGAAGGAGGACGACTTCGTCGGCGTCCAGACGTACTCGCGGACCCGGCTTGAGTCGGGGCAAGCGGCCAGCCCCACGGACGACGCCGGAGACGGAATCCGCCGCACCCAGATCGGCTGGGAGTGGCGCCCGCAGGCCGTGGCCGCCACCGTCCGGCGAGTTGCCGAGCTGCTGCCGGGCAAGCCGATCGTGGTCACCGAACACGGCGTGGCGGCGTCCGACGACGCCGAACGAGTCGAGTTCATCACCGACGGCCTGAAGGCCCTGCACTCTCTCATCGGCGGAGGTATTCCGCTGCGCGGCTACATCCACTGGAGCGCCTTCGACAACTTCGAATGGACGTACGGGTACGCCATGCAGTTCGGGCTGATAGCGGTCGATCGGTCCACGCAGGAGCGGACGGTGAAGCCTTCTGCGCGCTTCCTTGGCGAGATCGCCCGCACGAACGAGCTGACGCTGCCCGACTCCTAGGCTGAACAGCCACCGAGATGTAGCGACGCATCTCGGCCGCGGCGGCCTGATCTTCGGCGGTCCAAGAGCGCCCAGCCCGGTTTCCTGTCATCTGCATAGGGCTGGCCCGGAGCGCCATCCCGAGCGTGGCGAGGGTCATTCCTGGGTCCGTCCTCGGTGGCCGCGACGTCCTCGCGGCCCCACAGTCTGTCCAGTGCTACCGGGGTTAGCAGATGACATGTTTGCGGTCCCCGGCCGCCGCTCGCGGGTGTCGGGGGAACTCGGGGACTGTACACGCCAGGCAACGCTCCGGATAACACGAAACCGGCGCGCACCTGGCGCCGGTCCCGGCATTGTCCGCGGATGCGGCAGAGGCGCCGGCCCCTACCGCGCGGGCATGCCAGCGCGAGTGTCGCCGCTGAGATTGCCCGCCCGGGGCCTCGTGAGGAGGTTGGATGCGCCACGATCCGGGTCGGCCGTGAGCGAGATCAACCCGCTACCGCGAACAAGTCGCGAACCTTGAGCCGCCGTCGCTGCCTGCATCATGCCTCCGGAAACCCTTGGCGGATGAGACCCATCCACCGTACGCGCGCTCTGGGGCAACCGCAAGAGCCGATCGGATGGAACCCAATGAGATAGTCGCTCGGGCTCCTTCCGCGTGGCCGTCGAGCGCTGCCGCCGGCCAGCGCGCGAGCCCGAGATGGGCCACCATGACGCCATGGCGAGTCTCGAGGACGTCTGGAAGACGGTCTTTCCGGCGGCGCGGCCCGTGGCGCCGCTGACGGCCGAGGCCGCGGCCCGCGAAATCGCCTGGGTCCGAGTGCTGAAGGCGCGCATACCCGCCTTCGACTCGCTCGACCCGGACGACTTCGCCGTCATCCCGGCCACGGCCCTGGCCGTGGTCGCTCCCGATCGAACGGAGACGGAGAGCCTCGTCGCCGACTTCCAGAGGGCTCGCGTGACGGCCTTGCTCGTCATCGAGGCGGATGAGCCCGAGGCCGTCTCGGCCGCGGCCGCGCTGGCAGTGGCCGCCTCGGAGGCCGGGCTGTCCGCCTTCAGCCTGGCCGGCAGCGACCCGTTCGCGATCGAGCGCAGCATCATCGGCTACCTGGTCAACAAGCGCGCGGAGCTGGACCGCCAGGCCGGGCGCCTGGAGGCGATCCTCGAGCACGTGGCCCTGCAGGGCGGCGGCCTGGAACCCCTGGTGGCAACGGTCGCCGCGTTCCTGGGCCGTGCGGTTGCGCTGGAGGGGCGGAGAGGCACCGCCCTGGCGATCCACGCCCCGGCCGACACCCCGGCCGCGGCGGCGGCCGTGGCGGAGTACCTGGCTCAACCACGTCGAGTGGCCTTGCGCGTGCCGCTCCCGGGAGCGCCCGGCCCGGGGAAAGCACCGCCGCCGGCGCCACTCCCCACGCCACTCCCCGGAGCGCCGCTCCCCACGCCACTCCCCGGAGCGCCGCTCGCCGCGCCGCTCGCGTCCGGAGCCAGCACACCACTCCCCGGAGCGGCGCCCGCGGCATCGGGCAGCCTGGCGCTGCTCGGCGACTCGCCGGCCACGGAGCTGGAGCGCGTCGCCACTCGCCGCGTGGCCGGGTTCCTGGCCCTGGAGCTTGCCCGCGACACCGCCGTGAAACGCGCCCAGGACGCAGCCCAACGCGCCGACCCCCTCCCGCCGGACGGGCCGCCGTGGGTCGTGCTCGTCGCGCGCCAGGCCGTTGGCCCCGATGCCGAGACCATCGAGCATCGCGAGGAGACACGTCGCGAGCTGCGCCTCCTGGCATCGCCGCGCCGCCTGACGCTCCGGGGCGACGCCGACAGCCTGGAGCTGCGCGCCATCCTCGCCACGGACGACGCCGACCCGTGGGGCCTGGCCCTCGCCGGCAGAATCGCCGGCTTCCTGGGGCGCTGCGTTGCCGTCTCGAGACCGTTCGACGAGCCGGGCTCCCGGGCCCTTTCGGAAGCCGAGGCTCGAGCTACGCTCGAATCGGTCGAACGCCTCCCCGAGCCGCCTCCGGTCGTTCGTGCGGACCGCCTGGCCGCCTACCGTCTCCTCGGCAGCGTCCGGGCGATGGCAGACGGCCAGGAGCTCGCTCGCGCCATGCTCGCCCCCATCCTGGTCGGCTCGCCTTCGGCGCAGCGAGAGCGCCTCACGACCCTGCGGGCGATTCTCGATCATCCGGGTCTGGTGGAGGCCGCCGCCGCCCTCGACCTCCACCGCAACACCGTGGCCTACCGGATCCACCGCATCGAGGAGCTGACCGGCTGGGACCTCTCGGACCCGGACCTGCGGCTGCCGCTGGCGATTGCCGCCAGACTTGTGCTAATCGCACAGTAGTCGTCCCCTTCTGTAACCGTTGTGTGCCCCTCAGGCCCTGTACGCTCGCCGCCGACGGGTTCTACGAGGCCAGACCTTGGTCGACTGGCACAAGTTCCGGGCCCGACTAGAGGAGACAGCATGGCCGGCACCATCAGCGAGGCCGAGGCGCTCAAGAAGGTCGATGAGGCGAAGGCGAACGGCATCCGCTTCGTCCAGCTTCAGTTCAGCGACATCATGGGTGCGGTCAAGGCCGTCACCATCCCGATCCACCAGCTTCCCGGCTCGATCAAGCACGGCACCTGGTTCGACGGCTCGTCGATCGAAGGCTTCCTCCGCATCGCCGAGAGCGACCAGTACCTCCAGCCCGACATGTCTACCTTCGCCGAGATCCCCTGGCAGAAGGGTTCGGGCCCGCGCGGCACCGCCCGTGTCATCTGCGACGTCTACACCGCCGGCGGCGAGCCCTTCGCCGGCGACCCGCGCCAGGTCCTCCGCCGCCAGGTCGAGCGCGCCGAGAAGATGGGCTACGTCGTCAACTTCGGCCCCGAGCTCGAGTTCTTCCTTTTCCGCACCGGCGAAAACGGCAAGATCGCGCCGCTGCCGCACGACCAGGCCGGCTACTTCGACTTCTCGACCGACCTGGCCCAGGAAGTCCGCCAGGACATGGTCGACGCCCTGGAGGCCTTCGGGATCGTCATCGAGGCCGCCCACCACGAGGTCGCGGTCGGCCAGCATGAGATCGACTTCGAGTACAGCGACGCCCTGACGACGGCCGACAACGCGGTCACCTTCCGCTTCACCCTCAAGGCCGTCGCCCAGCAGCACGGCCTGTACGCCACCTTCTTGCCCAAGCCGATCTTCGGCATCAACGGCTCCGGCATGCACTGCCACCAAAGCCTGTATTCGATCGCCGAGAAGCGCAACGCTTTTGCCGACCCCAAGAACAAGTACGGCCTGTCCGCCCTGGCCACGGCCTACATGGGCGGCATCCTGACCCATGCGCGCGGCATGATCGGCGTCCTCGCCCCGCTGGTCAACAGCTACAAGCGGCTCGTGCCCGGCTACGAAGCCCCGACCTATCTGACCTGGGGCCAGATCAACCGCTCCGCCCTGATCCGCGTGCCGAAGGCTTCGCCGGGCAAGTCGATCGAAGCGACACGTGTCGAAGTCCGCTGCCCCGATCCGTCCACCAACCCGTACCTGGCCTTCGCCTGCATGATCGCGGCCGGCCTTGACGGCGTAGAGAAGGGTCTCGATCCGGGCGCCCCGGTCGAGGAGAGCTTGTACGAGATGTCTGCCGATGAGATCGAGAAGCGCGGCATCCGCCAGCTGCCGGGCACCCTCTCAGAGGCCATGGACGAGCTCGAGAAGGACCAGGTCATCCGCAACGCCCTGGGCGACCACGTCTTCAGCCACTTCGTCGAGGCCAAGCGGTCCGAGTGGAACGAGTACCGGACCCAGGTCACCCAGTGGGAACTGGACAAGTACCTCGAGGCCTTTTAGCCACTCACCCGGCGGCCGCAAGGCCGCCCGCCGGCGGCCGGAGGGCCGCCCCGCAACCTCGTTCGTCCCTCCTCCTCAGAGGCCGGAGCGCCCCCCACTCCGGCCTCTTTCCTTTGGGCGGGGGCCGAGGGGGCCCCCTGCGAGGGGTGGCCGGAAGGGGGGCGGGCGCAGGCAGAGGCGCGGCCATTGCCGCCCCTACTCGGCCGTGCCATCATGGCACTTGAGGAGAAGTGCCCACCCGGAGAGCGCTTGCTCGGCGGTGCGGCGTTTCGGCGAAAAAGGAGGGAATTCCGATGCGCCCACTCGGCCGGGTTGTCCTGGCGGCCATTGCGTTGCCACTGATCGTGAGCGGCTGTACGTCATCGAACGCGTCGGGCGGTCCCTGGCCCGTGGCCGGTGGTACGCCCACGACGGGCGCCACCGCCGCCGCAACCGGGATTGCCGCGGCCTCGTCTGCCATCCCGACGGCGACGCCTTCGCCAACTCAGGCCCGCGTTCCGCTCCTCCTGTACTACACCGAAGTCAGCCCGGGGTCGAATGGCGAGTTCTGGGTGATCGGGGCCGATGGGACCGGCCAGCGCAAGATCGCCGACGGAGTCGAGGCCAGCTGGTCGCGTGACGGCGCGGCCATCCACGTCGTCAGCGTGGACGACAAGTGCGTGCCCACCCTCTCGGATATCCCGGTGGACGGCAGCCCCGCGAGGCCGATCAACGCCAGCCTGAAGCCTGGCGACTCGCATTTCTCATGGTCGCCGGACGACAGCCAGATCGTCTTCTACCACTGGTCCAAGTGGGCCGGCATGTGCGGCTGGACCGGGTGGGCGTTCACGTGCGATGACGCCGCCAGCCCGTGCCCCAACAGGATCGCGCAGGACCTGGAGACGGTGGCCGCCGGCGGCGGGAACCCGCGCCTCCTCGTAGCGAAGCTGTCGGGTCCGGATTCGACCTGGTGGGCGCCCGACGGCAAGAGCGTGGTCGTCAACGACGACCTGGCCGGCCAGAACGGTCCGCTCGAACGGGTGAGCCTGGCCACCGGGGCAGTGACGCCGCTCTTGTCGTCTACGACCCCTCCCTCCGATCTGACGGTCTCCCCTGACGGTTCCAGGATCGCCTACACCAGCGGCAGCGGCGATCCGGGGACGCATCTCCATACTGCGAACATAGATGGCAGCGCGGACCAGGATCTTGGGGCGGCCGGTGGCCAGGTCGACGGCCTGGTCTGGTCTCCCGACGGCAGTCGACTGGCCGCCCTCGTGGTACCACTGGACGCGAAAGGGGTGCCCGCCGCCGAGAACCTCGTCGTCTTCCGGCCTCCGAATGCGGCTGCCACCAAGGTCTACAGCCCGTTCGACGACACATTCATGATTCTGGCCTGGTCCACCGACGGCACCCGGATCGCAACCGAGAAGAGGTTCGGCGGGATCGTCGTGGTCGGGTCGGACGGCACCGGTGCCAAAGAGCTACCCAACACGGACCAGGCCGTCTCCGTCTCCTGGCAGCCCTAGGCCTTCCAGCCCGGCCGGGCGAGGGGCGGGCCGGGGCGCCGGGTTGGGCGGGCCGCTACCGCGGCAGGCGCTGGAGCCCCGCTACCGCGGCAACTGGCCCCCTGCTATCATTCCGTGGCCCTCAGCGGGCATTCGGTCGGGGCGTGGCGCAGCTTGGTAGCGCGCATCGTTCGGGACGATGAGGTCGGAGGTTCAAATCCTCTCGCCCCGACCATTCCCACATGCTGTTGCGAAAGCGACGCTTCTTCGCGCATTGCCGCCTGGCCCAAGAGCCAGGCGTTCTCGTTTGGCGCGGTGTGGATAGCGACGATCTCCGGACCTCTGACATCGAGTGCGGAGAGGATCTCGTGGAGGGCTTCCTCCCGCAGACGATCCGGGACAGCAGCATCGCGCCAGAGGGTCCCGAAGTCTGCCAGGGCCCTGCGAGCGCGACGGAGGCGTAGCTCATCCGGTGGTGGAACCTGGACGAGGACAGGGCCCTCAAGACGGCGCCAGGCGCGGGCGAAGGCGTCGATGCCGATGGCACCGGCCCCGAGCTGAGCCTGGAGGTCGGCCTTGGCAGCTGCGAGTTCGCCAGGATCGGGTGCCGGCGCGGGTTTCTGCATCCTCCGCATGGCGGCGAGGACCAGCTCGATGTCTTCCTCCTCGAACCGAAGGCCGTCGAACCGGGCCGCGAGCTGCTCCTCGTAGCGATCGGCCTTGTACGTCGCCGAAGGCGAGCAAGCGGGCCGGCGACTGTGGCGAATGCGCCGCTGCCCGTTGTTGGCGTCGCCGTGGTATCCGCTGCCGCAGTCGAGGCAGTGCATGAACGGAACGAGTGGATAGGACCGCCGCGTATTGGGCTTGGCGCCAACGGAGTAGGCTGTCCGGCGCCCGGCGCGTACCGACTGGACACGGTCGAAAAGGGCAGGATCGATCGGTGCTGCGAACCGGGCGGGACGCTCCTCCTGATCGAGCCGGCCCTTGTGGCGGATGGCCCGGCCGGCATACAGGGGATTGGTCAGGATCTCAGTCAGCCGGGCCTCGGCGAGGCCCAGCTCATCGGCCAGAGTGGTATCGCTCCAGGCGCCAGAGGCATACATCTCGAACGCACGGCGGACCAGGTCAAGCTCGGGACCTTCCCCCGGCTCCAGGAGCTGACGCTCCCCCACTCTCGCGAAGCCAAGTGGTGGATGGCCGCCAGGATCACTATGGAGCTGCCACTTCTGCTCGTAGCCCTTCGCTACGTTCCGCGAGAGGCGGCGGATGTAGGCGGCGTCAGAGACTGTCTTGAGCCCTTCTAGCTCGTAGGTGTCGGTGTTGCCGGCGATCAAGCCGTCGGCGCAGAAGACGACCACTACCCCTGCAGCGGCGAGCTTCTCGCGGTACACCCAGGCATCGGCGACGTTGCGAGCGAACCGGCTCGTATCGTAGACCAGAAGGACATCGAATTCGCCTGCGGCAGCGTCGGCGAGCATCTGGTTGAAGTCGGATCGGCGCAACGTGTCCTTGCCCGAGACGAGATCGATGTACTCGCGACCGGACGCAACGAGGCCATAGCGCCCCGCGAATCGACGCTGCTCGGCACGCTGGAGGTCGGGGCCGTAGCGGTCTGCCTGGACTGACGTCGAGTCGCGGACGTAGCTCCGATAGAGGCGACCGGCAAGATCTTCAGGCCTTAGATCGACAGCTCGGGCGAGGTTCATGGCGGATCTCTCTGCCGCCGCCCGACCGGATCCCTGAGCGATTCCGTCGGGCGTCTGGCACGCGTCATCCTACCGCTCGGCGCGACGCCTGCCCGAGCCTCGGCATCGAGCTTGGCGTCGATCATGGCGGCGATGATCCTGGCCAGCCGCGGCGTCAGTGGCATGACCCATCTCCGCCGCTGCGACCCCGATCTCGGGCCTGGACCGGACCGGCAGCCCCGACGCCGAGGTGGACCCCAACGGGGCAATGCGGCGTGCGTGCGGGCCGAGACGTGACCCCGCCGACGGGCTCTTCGGCAGAAAGGGTCCGGACGACTCGGCTCCCATCGGACGACGAATCCGGATCGTACCCGGGCCACCATCCGGACAGGTGCGAATAGCGGCCCGTCGCCTGATCCTCTGGGCGACGGAGCGCCCGGGTGACCTGAGTCTGTCTGCTACATGTACATAGCTCGATGGTGGGGCTCTCCGGCTGGTCCGTCGCCTGGCCCGTCTCGCGACGGAGGGCCACGACGGCCATGCCGGTTGGAATTCGGCCGTGACCCGGGTAGGACCGCGGGAACTCCGCCATCGGGACTGTCTCGCGCCCGGGTTCCACAGGTTCGCCCACGACGTGTAGGGCGACCGTCGAGGCCGGCCAGAACACGGGCGCAGCCGGTGTGGGGGCCGGATAGGGCGAGGGCGCCTGACGGCGCAGGAGACGGACCCACCGGAAGTTGACCGGGCGATTGGGCGTCATCGTCAACGCCCCGGCTGTGGTGGAGCCGACAGGGCATCGACGTACGCCTGGTCGGCGTGGGGGTGGGCGTGCTCGGCAAACCAGTGCGGCCAAGGCACCTGTTCGCCCGGGCGCGAGAGCCGAGTGCCGCGGTGACCATGGGGATGGTCATGGATACCCCGGCCGCGGTGCTGGTGGGGATGGCTGTGGTGGTAGACCGCCATTCTGCACCTCCGTGTCGGGCGCCTCACGGAAGGGCAGTACTCCAGCCGATGTAGGTATACACCTTTCGGCTAACTGCGGGTAGACCTGAATCTGGCGGACCGACAGGCCGGGACGGCACTATGGGAGCGCCGACTACGGGAGTGCTCAATGACCAAGCTCATCGGATCGGATGGGACGCGGCTTCCTGGGAGTCCGAAGCGAAGGGCAGTTCTGCCGCGCGCCTCCCGATGGGCTGGTTGTACTCGAATCTCCATTGCGAGGGGCGTACCGCTAGCGCGTTGTCGCCCAGAGAGCTGAGAGTTGGTCGAGGAACGTGTCCGCCGTCTCCGTTATCACTCGTTCCGAGTATCCGAGCTGGGCAGGCCCGGTTTCCCAGTGGCGTCTCCTGTACCGGTTGGCGAATTCCTCGACGGTCGCCTGCGGAAAAGGCGAGACCCAACGTTCCTTCGCGTCTCTAGCGAACTCCGACAGGGCGAGCACCGGCCCAAGATCGAGATCTCGCATGCTGTAGCCGATATACGTCCAGGACGTCGGCGTTGACGAATCCAGCAACGATCGCAGAAGGTCAGCCCGTTCCTTCGCGAGACCAAGCGATGTCCGATCGACGGTCGCCACGATCGAATCGAGTTGGTCGATTGAGCCGTGAAGCTTAAGCACAGGCACCGGGAGAGCCTCTGCCCTGTATCGCGAAAGGTAGTCGGCGCAAGCCACCCAATCGTCATCCCGTGCGAAAACACGGACGGCTGCGTCGTTATCGAACTCGATCAGTCGGTCGAAATTGACGGTCAGGATCACGATCTTCCGTCTGGAGTTGATGATCTCCGTCAACTTTCTGGCCGCCAGCCCTTTTCGCCGTACAGCTCTCTCGTCTTGCGTCCGCAGGTATTGAAGCGTCGGGCTCTTGTCGTGGCCGTGCAGTCGAAACTCTTCGAGAAGCACTCGCTCAAGCGTGAGTTGGGCGGCGAATTCGGCGGCTGCCTGGTCCTGCTCTTCTGGAAGGAGCCTGCCATTTTGCTCGACGAGCGTATGGAAGCGCTGCGCGAGCTCTTGTGCGTCCTCAAGTCCAGTACCGACCAGCCGTCGCAGCGCATGGTCGCGCAGTTCATTGCCTAGAGGTAATCCAGAGCTGAATGAGAACCCGGCGCCCAAGAAGAGCACATGGATGCCGTCCTCGAGCGACACCTGCCTGATAGCGTCCGCATCGGCCGTCCACTTCTTTCGCTTTTCGCAGTTTCCCGCTCGGATCCGGTACCGAACGGATGCCGCTGGCCCTGCTTGTAGATGCCGGTCAGGATCCACGTCGGTGATGCCGATAAGTACCAACAATGTGTCGAGGTCGCCAACAGCGAGCCCGTCCAGATGGTGGGTGACGAGGCGCCAGATCGCGCGCCGGCCGTCGATGTCGAGCGTGGCCTCGCTGTAGGCGAGCACGGCGACTCGAGACGCCGCGAGCTGCTTCGAGAAGAGAAAGCCAACGGTGGTCCCGAGCAACGAGAACGCGGAAGTTGGCATCGGCATCGTCACGCCATCAAGCAAGAGCCTGATGGCGACAGGAGGGCCCGTCTCAACGACCACGGACGCTTCGTGGCCGCCCGGTCGTAGCATGTGCAGCTCAGTTTCGACGGCCGCGGCCAGCACGGGCCGAAACTCAAGATCGGGAGCCGCAGTTGGATCGATTACGAATCCGCCAGCATGTTTCACGATCGACTCGATGAGCGGCAGGTCCGCAGCCAAGTCATCTACAAGGATCGGCACAACTGATAGGCCGGGATTATCCCTGCGCTTGCGCTCTGCGAATACTTCCCGCAGCGCGTCCAGGACGCTTTCGGTGCTCACGGCCGTGCTGCGAAGGCGCTCAGCAGGCCACTGCGAATCCTGCCCGTCCGGTTAGGCGTCTCGTACGCGCCCGCTAGCGACGCGAGCTTTGGAAGGTTGTTGTGGTACTCGCGGACGAAGACGTCGAACGCCTCCGCAGCGCGCTCCTTCGATAGCTCGGAACGTCTTGCCAGTTCCCGTCCGAGGAAACGCACCACTGCTTCCTCGTGCGATGGAAGCACATAGAGTCGCTCCGGGCTGTTAGCCAGATGATCGCTCAGGCGCCGCCTGGCCTCCGTCAAGGCATATCCGCTGTACACAGAGAAGTGCTCAAGGCTGCGCGACCCAGGAGATATCGCCGAAGCGAAGCTTTCGACTGTTCTCGCAATCGCCTCGTCGAGTGCGCGCCGGTGGGTTGGGTCATCGGGGCGGGCTATTGCTCGGGATTCATTGGTGGAGCCGTTGATCAACAAGAGGAGGACCATTCCTACCGCGGCGGGCAACATCGGCGGCCCCTCCCCTCGTTGAAGCCGCAGCACGTCATCCAGCCGTCGCCGGGACCATGACCTGTAGAGGTCCAGCAGCCGATGCTCTAAGCCTGCGACCCACTCCTGGTTGATCACAATAGGATCTCCGTTGCCCTGTAGAGCCCTATCCAGGCACTCAACCGCGGCGCGTCCCTCAGGAGTAACGAGTGCCCTCGACTCGTCAATCGCGGCGATACAGGACGGCGGAATAGCTGAGGAAATGGGCTCTGAACCCCCACCCACTGCGGCAAGCCTTTGCCGAAGTCGCTGTCCAGTGGCGAGAGGATCGAAGAAACGATCAAGCGATTCAAGGTCGCGGCCAAAGTCAGCGAAATCGCGCCCCGTTTGCTTTCTCCAGAGAACCCGAAGAGCCGCCACGATCACCATTGCGCGCTGTCGCGGCATCGCAAGGGGAAGACCGAACGCGTCGATCGGCGCAGACGGCATCACGGCAGAAGGGACTCCGCAAAGTATCCCGTCGTTCGAACCGCTTTTTCGCGCCGCTCGCGAGATGGCACGTCCGGCAGTGGTCCGGACGCCTCCCCAACATCTCGACCCAAAGGGAGAATCACGAGAATCTGGTCGGCGATCCGATTAAGCACCCTCTGAGTGAGGTACTCGACTAGCTGGTCGAATCGCTCCTGCGCTAGATACGCCCCAAATTCATCAAGCGCGATTACGCGATTGGTGGCAGGGATTCTCGACAGCCCTTCGATTCTCGCGAGCGTATACGCAAACACTCGCTCTCCGCTCGACAGCGCCTCAATTGGCCGTATGCGGATCTCACCCGAGGGGCTCGCCCACTGAACGGTGAGCCGATCAAGATCGATCCTGCCGAACGTACCACCCTCGAACAGCGCTCTCTCGATCTCGGGCCGAGCAAAAGACTCACGGAACTCAAGTTCGTACAGCCGACGGAGTCCAGCGACGAGCGGCCCGGATACGCCGCTGCCCCGATCAAGGCGCGTCGCGAGTTGCTGGAGGGCACCGATCACGGCGGCTGGCGCAGAGCGCGCAGCCGCCACGTCGCCCGCGAGACGATCCGTAGCAATGAGCAAGCGACGGTGTCGCTCGATGTTCGTCTCTTCGGAGAGCTGGCGCTCTGGCATCGAATCCGGAATCGACTCGTGAAGCCATTGATACTCGGGCGACTCAAACAGGTCGAGGGCACGATCTAGGTCCGCTCGGCAAGCCCTGAAATCGGCGTCGGCCGCTTGATATCGGGCGAGTAGACCGGTTCGGTTCGCCTCCAGTTGTGAACCTATCGCCGTGACTTGACTCAGCTCATCAACGAATCTCTGTGGTTCCAACTCCAAGTCGGATGAAGCCTCCGCAACTAGCTGTGCCAGAGACTCGCGTGTTTCACCGCTACTAAGTGCCTCGCGCTCTGCGATCAGACGCGCGCGCTCAAGCGCTGCCGCGGCCCGGTCCGCAGACAGTCGCGACGATTCCTCGCTGAGCAACCGGTATTGCTGACCAGCGTCGCCAGGAATGGTGGCCAGCAGCGCCGCGAGCTGGCGCTCGCTTTGGCCTATCCTCGCCACGGCGTTGTTGAGCCGGGAAGCGACGACAATCGCCTGTTGCAGCCGGCCAACCAAACGTTGCTTCGCGGCGAGCTCCGCGTCCAGCCGACGAGCATTCGCGGGAACAGGTCGACTGAGTAGCTCATTCCGTACCGATGTCACACCATCAGCGAGTGCGCTTGCACTTATCTCATCGTCGGCCACGCGTGCCACGGTTACATCGCCCAGGCCTTCAGCGACGGCTTGAGCCAGCCTCTGCAGCAACGCCTCGGTGAGCTCGGCAGCCCTCGGCGTCGCGTCGATTTGCGACCGCTCGGTAGCCAACTCGCCTATCCGGTCTTGCGCTCTCCGTAGCTCACCTTGAAGATCGCCGTCGCGCTGAGCATCTGTAGTTGTGATGAGCGCCGCGAGCTGTGCATCAAGTCGAGATGATTCGCGCCTCCTCCGCGCCAGAAGCCGCTCCACGGATGCAATCTCGAGTTGCGTCTGGGCCTCGCGCTCCATTTCGCCTCGAAGGGCCGCGCGACGTTCGTCGAGGTCCCTGAGGTTTCCAGCCAACGCATCAAGAGTCTGTTGCGCAAGCTCGATGCATTCATCGAGGGCCGGCCCCTGATCAGTCAGCCTCTCGAGCCTACGCTGTGCTTCGACCGCGGCGTCGAGCCGCTGTCTCCGCTCTTCGGCAGCCAGAGCCAACCGGTCGAGTCCGGCCAGCTCCGCCGCAAGGCTTGCTACGCCTTCGCCCTGATCGTGGACGGCCCGGAAGTCCATCCTGCGCAGGTCGGCGGCCAAGTTCGCGAGCCGTTCGGCGAGAATTGCCGCTCGCTCTTCCACTCTCGGCCGCCACGTCTCTACCATCAACTCATCAAGTCGAATCTGTGCGGCGAGAGTCGCTGGCATGGTCTCGTCGCCCGCGACGCGATGCACGCGAATCAGCTCGGAAGCGTCGCGGATGTTCGCCTCTGCGCCGTCTATTCGAACCTTCCCGAGCCAGTCGCCAACCATCTCGGGCAGTTCGGGCCATCCATGCGGGTCGAATTCCCATTCGATACGGCGTCCGTCGCGAAGGCCATCAGCCTTTATGGATGCCGCATGCAAATTGCGCTTCAAACTCACCCAAGATGCCCGCTGGCCCTGAAAAGGTTGACCGCCGGTGCAGAGTTCGAGCAGGCGTATTGCGAGCGTCTTGCCAATGCCGTTCGCGCCTTCGATCCGGCAGAGGGCGATATCCGGTATCTCAGGGATCGTTCTCAGGCCGCCGGAAGCCTGGACCCTAATCTCGAAGCGCATCTGCGAATGCTCGAGCGAGGAGCCGTTCCGGAGGTTCATCTGCAAGGAGAGCCACGGCGAGTCGCAATCCTTCAGGCTCGATCACCTGGACAGCTGGAGGGCCGTCCTCTTTCGCAGGCGGCTCGGATGAAGCTGCTGCCTGGAACAGTCGCTCCAGGCGTTCCCTCTCGTCCATTCTCGAATAGTACGGGCAGCACCTGCGCAGGGAAAGGCGATTGTGCGCGATTCTCGCTCTGTGTCACCGCGGTGCTGGTATCATCACCGCGGTGACGACAGGATCCGATACCGGGGCGCCCAACGGCCCGCGGCGGCAGCCGTTCGACCGCTGGTTCAGGTACCCGGCCGGTTTCGGAGCACAGGCGATAGCCGAGACCATCGGTAACGTACCGGTCGGCCTGATTGTCGATCCGTTTGCGGGTGCCGCAACAATCGGCACTCGCGTTTGCGCCGCTGGACGGTCGTTCGCTGGAATTGAGGCCCACCCAGAGATTGCGCACCTCGCGAACCTCAAGTTCGCTCGGGATGTTGACACGGAGGCGATCAGGAGGGCAGGCGTCGAGGTTGCCGGCGGCAGTGACGGTGTCGGTGATCATGAATATGACCTGGTCCGGCGGTCGTTCGACGGCGCCACGCTGGCCGCCCTCGTCGGCATGCGCGATCGGATCGAGTCGTTAGGCGGAGGGACCTGCCACTCAATTCTGAAGTGGGCGCTGCTTGCTTCGCTGCGGGAGGTCGCGTCCGTCCGGGTAGGGTGGCCATACCAGCAACCTGGCGTTGCTCGCTCTCCCCGAATGACCGATGCGCGCCGAGCTTTCCTACGCCGCGTCGGGTGGATGTTGGAGGACCTCGAATCGGTGCACGACTCGGGCGACGGACGTGTCATCCAGGGCGATAGCCGCACGCGGGCGGCCTGGGTTCAGTTGTTGCCGACAGGTCAGGCGGCCGCGGTCATCAGCTCGCCCCCATACCTCAACAACTTCGACTACGCCGACGCCACGCGTCTCGAGGCGTACTTCTGGAGGACGGTGGGATCTTGGGACGCAATGTGCCGGGTGATTAGGTCCGACATGATCACGGCCACGACCCAGCAAACGCGGAAGGCTACCGCGGCGATCGCGACGGAGGAATTGATAGCGATCGCACCTCGAGCGGCCGCGTCCGTCGAAGCAGTCGTGCAGAGGCTCGCAGTCGAAGTGAAGCTCCGGGCCCACGGCAAGGAGTACGACCGCCTCGTCCCCATGTACTTCCGCGACATCGCGCAGGTTCTCCAGAGAATGAGCGAGAACTGCGTTGATGGAGCGTCAGTACAGCTCGTCGTCGGCGACAGCGCCCCCTACGGCGTGTACATCGATACACCCCGGCTCATCGAAGCCACCGCGATCGAACTCGGGTTCGATAAAGGCGAAGGGGAGTTGATCCGGATGCGCGGGCGTCGATGGGCCACGAACGGCACTCGACACGCGCTGCTGCTGCGCGAGGAGGTAGTGCGGCTTAGGGCGCCACATTGCGTGACGCAGACGCAGACGCAGACGCAGACGCAGACGCAGACGCAGACGCAGATAGGCTAGCCAAGCGCCCCAGGAAAGAACTGACACTCCCGCCAGGGTGGGTGCTGGAGCGCGAGATTCGAGTCGTAGAGGCCTGTGAGGCCCCGTAACCTTCGGCCCTGAGATCCCTCGCCGAGCATGCAGCTTCCTGGGCCGCGTTGTCCCCTCTCTCATGGTGGCATGCGAGTTGCCGTCACCGGCCGTTGCTCCTGCCTACGGGTCGCGGCGTGACACGCCCTCCTGAGCGGGCCTAGGCCCGGCTTGCGAGCAGCGCGGATTCCTCGCTCTGGAGCGCCGGCACCCCGCAAGCGAGCCAAGACTCCGCCAGCTCAACCGCCGAGCAGTGTCCTGATGCGACTCTGGAGTTGTCCCGAGAGCTTTGTTCGTCCTTCGCTATTGTCGAGGTATGGGACAAAGCGGAGGTGACGCAGGTTGAAAGGTATGTCCGCTTCAGCCTGCGTTATCAGGATGACGTCGCGCCCGAGGGTGTGGGCGATCCCAGTCTCATAGAAGACATTGGGGTTGCGGCCTGTGCAGTCGGCGACGACCACTCGGGAACTGCAGATCAACGAAACGATATCCTGAATGATTGCTTCGTGCTTCCAAATGTCGTCGGCGCGATGGCATTGCATACTTACCTTCGCGGCCGTTTCCTGGATGCACGCGTAGACCTGATCAAAACGAGTATCGAAGGGCATCATCACGGATAGCAGCCGGCCGTCATTTCCATCGCCGTCGAGGTTGAATACCTTAGGCGAAGGGGCCTGCGCCACCTTGCTCGCTAACAGCACCCTAAATAGATCGACGTCCTTGACGGCCCAGTGAGTCCGGGAGAGCTCGACCGAGCTGATGGAGAGCTCTCGCGCGAGCTTCTCGATGGTTGAGATCGGCACGGGCGGCACGCTGCCATCGAACGTGTAGTCGATCTCGACTCTCTGGCCAGAGATCCGAGCGCTGCGGATTGCTCCCACCCGGCCACTGCGGTCGCCAGTGCCTCGGATCTCCGCAACGAACAGGGCAGGCTCGCCGAGGAATCGATCGAAGTCCGGCGTTCCGTCCGGCTTCCTGGCCTCGGAACCAGCGTCAGTGAACTCGAACACCCTTTCGAGAGCAAGGAAGTCCCGACCGTCACCCCAACCGTCGAATTTGACCAAGAGGTTGAACATGCCGATCCCCTTCACCGTCCACCGTGACTAGGCAGTCACTCGTGGATCGTAGTGATCATAGACAGCTCAGCGGTAACGACGAAGGCGGCGCTGGGCTCCTTGCGCCCGCTGCTGACTTCGGACACGAGTAGATCCGCTCTGGCGACGGCGAGGAGTCCGCAAGGATCCCCAGCCTCGACAAGTCCGGAGAGTCCGGGCGCGGGCTAGTATCGTTGGCGAGCGTTCGCTGGACCGGCTTCGCCGCTGCCGAAACGATCAGCTAGCCACTCGGCCCAGCAGGCCCACGACCCAGTCCGGCACCACTATCCGGCACGTGGGAATCGCCGGTTCAAATCCTCTCGCCCCGACCGGTCACCGGAACTTGTGCGTTTCCTTCGCGGGCTGTCGACGCGCTAGATTGGTTCGCCCTAGGAATCGTTGAGCCTCTGGCAGCGCACTGTCTCCACGGAACCCAGGGCGGTTCAGTGCACGGAGGCAAGGAACGCGGCGAAAGCGAACCCGGCCCCATGCCCGCCGCGACGAGCCTCGCGACAGTCCGTCGAATGCGGTGGCGCACTGGTGGGCCGGATTGGCTTCGCCTACACTGCCGACTGGCACTTGGGCATGACCCGGCACTTCCTTGCACGTAAAGTCCAGGCGCCCTCCTCACAGGCTCGCATCGATGCCCTTTGACGATTAGGAGCGGTCGCGCAGCAACGCGAGGCAGCCTTCGTCCTCGCGGCTGTGACTTGTTCGAGAGTAGCCAGGTCGCCAGCCGGAGCCAGACATGCGGATACTGAGTTGGAATATCTACCGAGGGGGTCGAGATGGCGATCGTCTTGACAGACTTGAACTAGTCATTGACCTCATCAACCATCTCCGCCCGGATGCCGTCTTGCTCCAGGAAGCACGAGACTTCGACCGAGACCAGGCTAGCCTTGCCCGGGATTGTGCACGGCGGTTGAGCATGAGCTGCCTGCTCGCAATCGCGCCTACTGGTTACCATCTGGCGGCCTATACGAAGCCAGGGCAGGTTGACATGGCATGGACGCAAAACGAACCCTTCTTCCACGCCAGTCTTCACCTAGTCTTTGATCAAGCAGTCGGAGCTGGCATTCACGTCGTGTCCGTTCACTTGTGCGCTGGCGATCCCAACAAACGAGCGGTGGAAATCGCTCACCTTGTTGAGGCCTTAGATCCGAGTAGTTTGGCGCTACTTGTCGGCGACTTCAACGCTCCTGACCCCGACCAGGACGCGGCAGCCGTTGCCCGGCTCGAGCCCCGGATGCGGACCAGATTCGTTGGAGCGGATGGCCTTCCTGATCGACGCGTCCTGGACGCTTTAAGGGATCACGGCTACCTGGACCTTGCTCGCCTTACTGGTGATATCGCTCCTACGTACTCCACCCGTCGGGACGGATCGGAGCCCTACGAAGCCTTGCGGCTTGATCGCGCGTATGTGTCGGAGGTGACGATGGCGCTTGCCCCCACTGTCAAGGTCTTGCGTGAGCCCGAAATGGACCGGATCTCGGATCACTATCCTCTGCTCATCACTTTGGCGGACGCCAGACTGGGGAATGCCTGATGCCTATGCGACAGTCCCCATTCGAGCGGAGACGGTTTCGTCGCGGGGTACTTGGACTCCTTGCGATACCCCCTATTGCGACAGTCGTTGCGACGGCAATCGGTGTGGTTGATCTGAATGCCAGCACTGCCGTGACCGCGGCAGCGATCCTGGTGGTCTTGACCCTTCTGGCCGACTTTGTTATGGAGAACGCTGCTACCAAGGAGCGCGAGCTTCAGGTGTTCGCACGCGATGACGTTGCATTGGAGCAGCTGCTCTCTGCTGTACACGAACGGCCGCCCACGACCGCGGATCTACTGGAGTACAGTGCCATGGGGGCCCTTCCGCTCCTAACCGCTCTGGGTCAGACCAGCGCAACACGTAGTATCCGGCTCCTTGTCTGCCACCCAGAGGCTGCCATCAGCGAATACCAACGATCCGTGAGGCTGGCAGAGGGGTTGAAGTCGCTGGCCAAGAGAATCCCGAAGAAGTCGGTGGCCACGTGCGGCCTGGAGATTCGCTGCTACAGGGAGCGCGCCTCCATCCGTGGACGCCTTCTTGACCGAGAGTGGCTCCTTGTCGGTTGGTACACCTACGACGATCGCGGCAGGACCAACGGGGCAGGCGCGGACATGTCGGGTGGCACGAACCCGTCAGTCCTTGGGAGCCCTGGTCAAGAGTCTGGAGCTCAATTGCTGACCCTGTTCAGCCGGGTCTTCGAGAACCTTTGGCAGGAAGCGGAGCCAGCGGATCAGGCGTGGCAACCCTATCGTGAACAGCTGCCGCAGTTGCCGCCCGTCGAATGGATGAACGCCGTCTCACAGCGACGCGGGCACTAGATGGCGCTGTCACGGAGGGGTGAGTTGCCTCCCGAGTTGGCCAGCGGATGCGGCGCCGAGTTCACGAGCGATCCGAGTCCAGCGGACGCCAGCGACATGATGATCGCCAGCGGAACGGAAGCATTCATCTACTTGTCGAATACTCATTGGGTTCTGCGAGTGGACCGGCCAGGCGCCAACCCTTCAGCACGGATCAACCTGGCTGTCCTCGATGCCGCGCGGAACGCAGGGTTGTTAGTACCTGACGCTCGAATAGTGGTGCTGCCCCAAGGGGAAGCTCTTGAGATGGAGCGTCTAGATCCCAAGAGCCTGACCGAGGTGTTGAAGACCCACCCTTGGGCCTTTCGGGCGGCGGCGCGCACGCTCGGGCTGATCCATTTCCGGATTCACCAGATACCCTGTCCAGCGTCACTGAGACCCGTATGGGAGGTGATGCCCCCTCGCCTGGCCCCAATGGGTTCGTCCCTGGACAGCAAAGAACTCGCGGCGATGATGAAGGACATTTGCGGTCCTCAACATGTGCTGCTCCACGGCGACTTCAATCCGGCCAATCTGTTGCGGCGTGCAGGCAGTCAAGAATGGCTACCCGTGGACTGGAATAGCGCGTGTTACGGGCCGCCAGAAGCTGATGTCGCCTACACGCTAGTCATGGTTAGGTCTGGGTTGGCGCCCGGTAGGTACTCGCACGTGCCGTCAGTTCTTCTGAGTCCGGTCCGTCGACTCTTGGAACACGAATACCTCGCGACTTATCTACACATGGGTTCTCTCGACATGGAGCTTCTCGAAACCTGGGCGAAGATGTGGAAGAAAGCACCTCTTCGCGGACGGCGATTGAGATCTTAGTGGCCCGCGGGTGGTCTGATCCTCGTCGTCGAGATGGCCGCCGGTGCTGTCCACCCAGACGACGCACAGGGGCTTCCTGGATGGCCGCCTCGTAGCTCGGGCCGACCCGGCTGGAACGTGACCGCCAGGTCACCGACCAGGCGCCACGGGCGGTCGCGTGGTTGGCCCTCGAGCCCCGCGCGCCAGGTGACGCGATCGTCATGGACGTGCGGCGCATCCTCGAGAGCGGACATCACCGGAGTCTGACATGGCTCTGCCTCATGCGAGCGACCGCCACCCTGGAGTTACCGAGCTTGTGCCGGCCGGCAGCTGGGCGCCTTCGTGTGGCGACTGTGCCATCCTTCAGCCGTTGCGAGGGCCGATAGAGGCCGCGCGCTGATAAGGGACAACGTGGCAGGCGGCGACCAGTCCAGACTGCATCTAAGAAGTGGCGGCCTTTGGCCCGCAATCACCATGGTGGTTGGCAGCGCGCTCGCCATTGCCGCGCTCGTCACGTTCGTACCGTTGTTGGCGGACCTTCGTAGCGACTTCGACCCGTGGGGCCCAATTTCGCCGACCCAGACCGACGGCGGCCCGATCGTCGGAGAAGCATTTGCCCTGCTCAGCGCCCTTGGGTCGGGCCTCGGCCTAGTGGCGATCACGAGCGTCGCCGTCTTCGCTCTTGCCGGAACCGGCCGTCGATGCGACGCGGCCTTCGTGGCCCTCGCCGCGTTCGGCGCAGTGATCCTCAGCCACGCCCTCAAGTACGCTTTCCACGCAGTGCGGCCATTGGCGCCAGGGTCGGCCGCGAGTCCTATCGGTTCCGCCAACGTCATCGCGGCCGTCGCGATAGGCGTGGCGGTCGGCGCCCTCCTTCTCACGCGATGGCGAGCGTTGATCCTCGTCGCCCTGGGGATCGGCCTGGTTGCCGTGGCGCTCGAGGCCCTGGGCGATGCGCTCCTGCCGGTCACCGCCGGTTTCGATGCGTTCCCGAGCGGTCACGCCGTGTATTCGATGACGCTAGTGGCGGCGGTATCCCCGCTCGCTTGGCCCGACGCCCGAGTGCGGCACCTAGTCCTTGCCGCGTCGCTCCTGTATGTCCTGGGAGTGGGCGCTTCCCGTGTCTATCTGCACGCCCATTTTCCAGCGGACGTCGTCGCGGGATGGTGCGTCGCTCTGGCGTGGACAACCGGTCTCAGACTCCTCCGGGTTGCGGTGGCACACACGCCGGGCGCGACGACCACAGCCGACTACCGCAGATAGGCATCCGCGATCCAATTCGGCACGACGATTCGGCACGTGGGAACCGGAGGTTCAAGTCCTCTCGCCCCGACCATTTGAGTAGGTGGCTTTCCCGAGCGTTTCATCTCAAGCTCGTTTCGATCTTCCTCCCGGCTCCTGGCGAGACCTCGTGGCCCTCCCCGTTCGAGGATGATCCTGAGCCGCCCGACCTGAATGTCCCAATTCGGTACCCGTGCCCGTTGCGACAAGGGATAGGGGATGTCGTTCGGTAGATGCGCCCCCTTCCTCGCGTCAGGAGGGAACTTCTATCTGCGCCGACCGGCCGGGTACGAAGAGCGCGGCCAGCAGGGCAATCGTGAGCACTATGGCGATCCCCCAGAAACCGATCGTGAAACCGTCATTCGTAGGTACGCCATGAGGGCCGAGGTTCCAGGATAGGATCGCTCCGACGATGGCCGTGCCGATGCTGGCGCCGATCTGGCGCATGATGGAATTCATCCCGGTCGCGACACTGGTTTGAGACGCTGCGACGGCGGCAACGATGGCGTTGGCCATTGCCGCCCACGCGAGGCCAAGCCCGGAGCCCAAGAGAACGAAAGTCAGACCGATCTCCCAGGCCTGGCTGTGTGCCACAGCGGGAACGAGGGCTGCGGCCACGGCGACGATGGTGCCCAGAGCGAGCGGCAGCTTCGCGCCGAAGCGTCGATCGAGTACGCCGGAGAGCGGCGCGAAGATGAGCATCCCAAGCGCGGCCGGAAGCAGGTACAGACTGGCTTCACTGGCGGAAAGGCCGAACCCGACGTTTGTGGACGTGGGCAATTCGAGGAGCATCGGGACCAGGACAAACGATCCGTACATGGCGAAGCCGAAGGCAAGGCCGACCAGATTGGTCGTCCACACGCCACGCCGCGTCATCATTCGTAGATCGACGAGCGGATCGCTGACACGAAGCTCGACCACGAACCACGCGGCCAGCGTAAAGGCTGCCGCGACGAACAGGCCGACGGTGCTGCCACTAGTCCAACCCCACGCGCTGCCCTTCTCGATTGAAAGCAGCAGGCACACAAGTCCAACCAGCAAGAGCAGAGCACCCAAGAGGTCGACACGTCCTCGGG